>NZ_RZTB01000133.1:0-13942 GCF_003997735.1 Mesorhizobium sp. M7A.F.Ca.MR.148.00.0.0
TCTTCAGCGAGTTCCAGTCCGTGCTTTTTGCACCATTCGTCCGCCAAATATTTTTGCCGACGATAGGAGTCGCCTTCGCCTTGGATGACCGTTGACCACCTGATGTAACTGATGATCAGCGATTCTTTTGCCACTGAACTTTTTAAAACTTTGTCGGTGGCCTCAATAGATTCTGATAACTTTGGATTAGAATTGTATATTATTTTCATTGGGTTAGCTCCTTTCCCCGCATGTAGGGAACAGCCTGCCCGTTACAAGCTCCAGCGATGTCCAGACGTCTACAGGAGCACGCGCCAGACGAAACCGGCGGCGAAGACGCGTTCGGCCATAACAGAGAGAATGCGGTCATCGGCGATGTCAGCCACGGCGGCATTGTCAGGCGCCGGACCCAGCAGCGACGTCAGTTCCTCTTCGCCGCCCTTGCGTTTTGCGGCGCGTGCGCGAATTTTCTTGAAATCGGCCATTGGTCCCTCGGCAACTGGAATCATCTAACACTTCCCGTGTGAGCCGGCAGCCTCTACCTCTTACGGCAAGCCAAAGACCCTGGAGATGGCCATGAACAAGACGATCGACGACCTGGCGAACCGCTGGCTCAAGCGGCGGCCGGACGGCCTCAGCCAGCTCGAAAGCCGGGTGCTGCAATCGACGCTCGAACGCACCACCATCTCGCGCGACACCAACAAGGCCGTCGCATTCCACCAGACCTTCGGCGACCGGCTCGCCGACACGATCGCCCGCATCGGTGGGTCATGGTCCTTCATCCTGACCTTCATCGCCTTTCTGATCCTGTGGACATCAGCCAATGTCTGGCTGCTGTCGCGTGACGCCTTCGATCCCTACCCGTTCATCTTCCTCAATCTCGTTCTGTCGATGGTCGCCGCCTTGCAGGCGCCGGTGATCATGATGGCGCAGAACCGCCAGACCGAACGCGACCGCATCGACGCCGCCCACGATTACGAGGTCAACCTGAAAGCCGAGATCGAGATCATGGCGCTGCATGAAAAGCTGGATGAACTGCGCCACGGCCAGATTCTCGGTATGCGCGACGAGATCGTGCAACTGGCCGAAATGATCAAGCGGATCGACGAAAGGCTGTCTTCGCAGCGGTCGGCTTCATGACCGGCGCGATCCATCATTTCATCGAACAATACGGGCTGCTCGCGGTCTTTATCGGCTGTGTCGCGGAGGGCGAAAGTGCCGCCATTCTTGGCGGTTTCTTCGCCCACCAGCAGGTCTTCGTCCTGTGGCACGCGGTTCTTGCGGCCGCGCTCGGCGCCTTCGTCGGCGATACTTTCTTCTTCATCCTCGGACGAAGCTTCGCCGACCATCCCTATGTCGTCAGATTGCGCAAACGGCCCGGCTTCCGCCGCGCCTTTCGGCTGCTCAACACCCATCCAGACATTTTCGTGCTGTCCAACCGCTATATCTACGGCATGCGCCTCGTCGGCGGCATTGCAGCCGGACTTTCCAGCATCGCCGCGCCGCGCTTCGTCATCCTCAACGCGCTTTCATCGGCGGTCTGGGCGGTGCTGTTCGGTACGATCGGTTATGTCTTTGGACTTGGCGCCGAGCACGTCATCGGCCAGGCGTTGATGCATCACGAACGGTTGCTGATCGGGCTTGGCATCGGTTTGACCGTGGCCGTTCTGGCATGGCTCGTCGCCCGTCACATCGCCAGCAAGGAACGCGCCAGGGAGGGCTGATCGTCAATCCACGCCGAGCGCCTGATCCCCCCGATCGAGGATAAGCGGGATGATCAGGTCTTCCTCGTCGGCAAGATGCCTTGTCAGCATGGCGATCAGCCGGCTGTTTTCGTCGGCATAGGCGTCGGCGGCGAAGCGCTGTCTGTCTTCGCTCTCCTGGAGCGTCTTGATGAACGCATTGGCCGCCTCGGCATTACGCTCCAGCCCTTCATGGATGGTGTGATGGTCGGCATCGAGGATCTCGAAGCCGTGCTTCAAACGGGGCTCGGCCTTGGCGAAGACCGGAAAATATTGATAATCCTCGAGGTTGTGGTGACCGTCGAGGTTGCCTAGAAAATGATTGAGGCGGGGCGCGAACCAGCGCGCGAAATCAGGCGCCGTCAGCCGTCCCTCACGGTAGTCGCCGATGCCGTTGGCCAGCATGCCGCCAAGTTCGCGGAACATGTCGTGCCGCTGCAGCCACATATTGGCGATGCCGTGGATGTTGGCATGGTCCTGCCAGTTCTCACGCGGATATTTCTCGGCCAGCCAGCGCAGATCATCCGGCAGGCCCACGCGTTCGAGAAGCAGAAAATTGGCGGCCCCGGCCATGACAGTCTCCTTTGGTGACTGGCATATAGGCATCGAAAGGCTAGATCGGTAGCCCGGTGATCCGCTCGATAATGGCAATGCCCCAGACGCCGGCGACGATGAGTACCGAAATCAGCACCGCCAGCGAACCGCAATCCTTGGCCAACTGGATATCGACATTGAACTCGCGGCTGAAAGCGTCGCATGCCGCCTCGATGCCGGTGTTAAGCACTTCGACCATGATCAAAAGCAACACGGCGCCGATCAGCAAGGCATAACCGCGCCACGAGATCGAAACGAACCAGCCGAGCGGCAAGGCAAGCGCCAGCAGCATCAGCTCCTGCTGGAAAGCCTTCTCGCTGGTGGCCAGCTTGCGAAACGCCCGCACCGAATTGAAATAAGCATCGATCAGCCGCTGCATGCCAAACCCCTTTGCGAATTACCGGCACGGGATAATGCAATGGCTGGCCAGATCAATGGAATAAGGTGACTTGTCCAAGATTCATTCAGCAACCGGTATGGACGGTGTCGACTTTTCAAACTGTGGCAGCCCGTCGTCGATCGAATAATAGTCGCCCTTGTCACCGACGAAGATATGGCATTCGCCCTCAAGACCTGTCGGCTTGTCGAACGATCCCGCCATGACCGAAACGTAGTCCTGGTCTCGCGGCTTCCAGAACAGCACCGATCCGCATGCCTTGCAGAACCCACGCCTGGCGAAGGTGGAGGCTTCGTACCAGGTGATACTTTCCGTGCCCTCGATCACAATATCGGCGTTGGCAACATTGGTCGCGGCATAGAAATGTCCGCTCTGCTTGCGGCATTGCGAGCAATGGCAATAGACGACGCCACGCAGCGCTCCGTTCGTTCTGAAGCGGACGGCTCCGCATAGACACGATCCCTGGTGACCATCACTCACGTCGATCCTCCTTGAAGAAAAGTGCCTGGCATCGCCTTCAGGATTCCAGCTTTGCGGCGCACGCACGCAAGCAAATGCGACATGTGCTGGCGTGGAGAATCCGAAATTCGGTTTCATTTTCAAGAGTGCGATGCGCGAATCGCGAATTCAAGCCGCCGCACCGGCGTTGTTTCCAACTGTTGGACGCACGGACCAAGGCTTTTACAGCCCGCAGACAGAGAAAACCCGCTGACCCTCTGCCAGTTAAGGAAACTTTAGCGACGGCGCATTTATGGTCACCTGCAAGCGAAGGCCGTGGGTGGGGACGCATCCCTTCGCAAGTTGTTCGAAGCGTCGGTCGCATTCCCCAGGGCTCGGCGACAAAGGAAACCGCGAATTCCGCGGAGGATCCGAGGGGAAGAACCAAGATGCAGCCGGCAGCTGTCCCGACCGAACGAAGCACCGACATCGCAGCCACTGTTGTCGCGACAATGCGCCAATTGGGCGTGCTCGGCCTGCCGCGCAATTACGAGATCTTCTATGAGGCCCTGAGCGGCACCAATCGCGAACTCAGCATGGCCGTCGTCTCCCTGACCAGCCGGCCGACACAGGATGAACTTGATCAGATCGGGCGCACTTTCTTTGCCCACAACCATGGCCCTGGCATCGTCGAGCATGCCAGAGACGTCATTGCCAGGGAGCTCGAGGAGGTTGCTTCGCTGCTGCGGAGCGAGCGCAGCCACATCGAGAAATACGGCAGGATCCTCGATGAGACATCGAGCGGCCTCAGCGGCCGCAGCCTTCTCTCTCAGGATCTCCTGCAGAAGATCGCCAGCGCCATGGCGGTTGCCACCAATTCGACGATCGATCACGGCCGGCAGGTGGCCTCGACGCTCAACGACAAGACGGCCGAACTCGAAAGCGTCAAGTCGAAGCTTGAGGAGTACAAGCGCCTGGCCGACACCGATCCCTTGACGCATATCTGGAATCGGCGCGCCTTCGACAAGGAGATCACCAGGATCTACAACAGCAACAGGGGTATCCTGTTCAACGCCCTGGTTCTTGTCGACATCGACCGCTTCAAGGATATCAACGACCGCTATGGCCACCCGGTCGGCGACAAGATCATCCAGAGCATCGCCGATATTTTCCAGACCAGCATTCGCGGCGACATGTTCGTCGCCCGCACCGGCGGCGAGGAGTTCGCGCTGATCATCGAGGGCGCCAGCGAGGACGCCACCTATGACGTCGCAGAGCGTATTCGTGCCCTGATCGAGCAGACGCCGTTCACCAGCAGCCAGACCGGTACGAATTACGGCACCGTCACCGTCTCGATGGGTATCTGCATGGCGTCCGAAGCCGAAGGACCCGAAGATCTCTACACCAAGGCCGACCGGGCGCTCTATCGCTCCAAGGTCAGCGGCCGCAACCGGGTCACCAGGCACTCGACGATGACAGGCAGGGCCGGCAAGAGCTGGCTGCTCTACAAGAAGGACTGACAGTCCCTGCCCGCTGGTGCCGGGAACACTGGACTAGCGCAGACATAAAAGGCGCCCGATTTCTCGGACGCCCTTTCATGGATCTGATTCGGACTGCGCGAAAATCAGCCGTTGACCGCCTGCTTGTGCTGCACCGGGTGGCTCTTCTTCAACAGATCCGAGACCAGGAAGGCCAGTTCGATCGCCTGGTCGGCGTTAAGGCGCGGATCGCAATGGGTGTGGTAGCGGTCCTGCAATTCCTCGGCGGTGATGGCGCGCGCGCCACCGGTGCATTCGGTGACGTTCTTGCCGGTCATTTCGACATGGATGCCGCCCGGATGCGTGCCTTCGGCGCGGTGCACCTCGAAGAAGGTCTGGACCTCCTTGAGAATGCGGTCGAACGGCCGCGTCTTGTAGCCGGCGGCCTCGATCGTGTTGCCGTGCATCGGGTCCGACGACCACACCACGGAGCGGCCTTCCTTCTGCACCGCGCGCACCAGCTTCGGCAGATGGTCGGCGACCTTGTCGGAACCGAAGCGGGCGATCAGCGTCAGCCGGCCGGGCTCGTTCTCGGGATTGAGCAGGTCGATCAGCTCCAGCAAGCCGTCCGGCGTCAGCGACGGGCCGCATTTCAGCCCGAGCGGGTTCTTGATCCCACGGCAATATTCGACATGGGCATGATCGGGCTGGCGGGTGCGGTCGCCGATCCAGATCATGTGGCCTGACGTGGCGTACCAGTCGCCGGAGGTCGAATCGACGCGCGTCAGTGCCTCCTCGTAGCCGAGCAGCAGCGCCTCATGGCTGGTGTAGAAATCGGTCTCGCGCAGCGCGTAGTTGGTTTCCGAAGTGATGCCGACGGCCTTCATGAAGTCCATCGTCTCGGTGATGCGGTTGGCGAGAGACTCATATTTTTCGCCCTGCGGGCTGTCGGACACGAAGCCGAGCATCCAGCGGTGCACGTTCTCCAGGCTGGCATAGCCGCCTTGCGCGAAAGCGCGCAGAAGGTTGAGCGTCGCCGCCGACTGGCGGTACGCCATTTCCTGGCGAGCGGGATCCGGAATGCGCGACTTCGGGTCGAATTCGATGCCGTTGATGATATCGCCGCGATAGCTGGGCAGCGTCACCTCGCCCTTGGTCTCGTTGTCGGACGATCGCGGCTTGGCGAACTGGCCGGCAACGCGGCCAACCTTCACCACCGGCTGCGCGCCGGCGAAGGTGAGCACCACGGACATCTGCAGGAAGACGCGGAAGAAATCGCGGATGTTGTCCGCGCCATGCTCGGCGAAGCTCTCGGCGCAATCGCCGCCCTGGAGAAGGAATGCGTCACCGGCGGCGACAGAAGCGAGCTGCTTCTTCAGCTTGCGCGCCTCACCGGCAAAAACCAGCGGCGGAAAGGTTGCGAGCTGGGCCTCCGTGTTCTTCAGCGCGGCAAGGTCCGGATAGGCAGGAACCTGCTTGATCGGCTTTGCTCTCCACGAATTCGGCGACCATTTCGTCATCGCTGCACCCAACGCTCTTTCCGGCAAGCACCCTCGCCTGCCATTTCCCGCCCCTATATGGGATGGCGGCTCCATACACGAAGCCGATTTCCTATTCTAGACCGGAATTCAAGCGCTGGCGAATGGCCTGGGCCGGCTACGCCGCCTTCTCCACCAGCCGCGCCAACTGGGTCATGACGACCGCCGAGCCCGCCAATCGCTTCTCGGGGGTTGGCCAATCGCGCACGAAGACGACGCTGTGGTCCGGCCGGATCTTGGCCAGCGAGCCCTGCTCGCCGATGAACCGGACGAGCCCGACCGGGTTGGAGAATTCGCGCTTGCGGAAATGGATGACGACGCCCTTCGGCCCGGCGTCGAGCTTCTCGACATTGGCCTTGCGGCAGAGCGCCTTGATGAAGACGATCTTGAGCAGATGCTTGACTTCGTCCGGCAGCGGGCCGAAGCGGTCGATCAGCTCGGCGCCGAAAGCGTCGATTTCCTCGGTGTTTTCGAGATCGCCAAGCCTGCGGTAGAGCGCCAGCCGGAGCTGCAAATCCGGAACATAGCTTTCCGGGATCATCACCGCCGTGCCGACGGCAATCTGCGGCGACCAGCCGCCATCCTGGACCTCGCCGGAATCCTTCACCTCGGCAACGGCTTCCTCCAGCATCTGCTGGTAGAGTTCGAAGCCGACCTCCTTGATGTGGCCGGACTGCTCTTCGCCGAGAAGATTGCCGGCGCCCCTGATATCGAGGTCGTGGCTGGCGAGCTGGAAGCCGGCGCCCAGCGTATCCAGCGATTGCAGCACCTTCAGCCGGCGCTCGGCGGTGTCGGTCAGCTTGCGGTTGGCCGGCAGCGTGAACAGCGCATAGGCGCGCACCTTCGAGCGGCCGACGCGACCGCGTAACTGGTAAAGCTGCGACAGGCCGAACATGTCGGCGCGATGGATGATCAGCGTGTTGGCGGTCGGGATGTCGAGACCGGATTCGACGATGGTCGTCGATAACAGCACGTCGTACTGGCCGTCATAGAAGGCATTCATGATATCGTCGAGTTCGCCCGGCGGCATCTGGCCATGTGCCACCGCCACCTTCAACTCCGGCACGGATTCCTTCAGGAAATCATGGATTTCCGAGAGATCGCTGATGCGCGGCACCACATAGAAGGAATGGCCGCCGCGATATCGCTCGCGCAGCAGCGTCTCGCGGATGACCAGGGGATCGAACGGCGAGATGAAGGTGCGCACCGCCATTCGGTCGACCGGCGGCGTGGCGATCAGCGACAGCTCGCGCACCCCGGTCAACGCCAGTTGCAGCGTGCGCGGGATCGGTGTCGCCGAGAGCGTCAGCACGTGCACGTCGGTCTTCAAATCCTTCAGCCGCTCCTTGTGCTTGACGCCAAAGTGCTGCTCCTCGTCGATGATCAGCAGGCCAAGGTTCTTGAACGAGATCGCGGAACCAAGCAGCGCGTGCGTGCCGATGACAATATCGACCTGGCCCTCGGCGATGCCTTTCTTGGTCTCGGCCAGTTCCTTGGCGCCGACCAGCCGCGACGCCTGGCCGACACGGATCGGCAGGCCGGAGAAACGCTGCGAAAAGGTCTTGAAATGCTGGCGCGACAACAATGTCGTCGGCACCACAACTGCCACCTGAAAGCCTTCCATCGCCGCGATGAAGGCGGCACGCAGCGCCACTTCGGTCTTGCCGAAGCCGACATCGCCGCAAATCAGCCGGTCCATCGGCTTGCCGGCAGCAAGATCGTCGCGCACCGAATCGATGGCCGTCTGCTGGTCGTCGGTCTCCTCATAGGGGAAGCGGGCCGCGAACTCGCCATAGAGGCCTTCTGCCGGCACCAGTGGCGGTGCGGAGCGCATCTGCCGCTCGGCGGCGATGCGGATCAGCTGCCCGGCCATGTCGAGCAGGCGTTTCTTCAGCCGCGCCTTGCGCGACTGCCAGGCGCCGCCGCCAAGCTTGTCCAGCGTCGCCTCGGTCGTGTCGGAACCGTAGCGCGACAGGAGTTCGATGTTTTCCACCGGCAGGAACAGCCGGTCGTCGCCGGCATAGTGGATTTCCAGGCAGTCATGCGGTGCGCCGACCGCTTCGATGGTGCGCAGGCCGATGAAACGGCCAATGCCGTGGTCGGCATGGACAACGATGTCGCCGGCCGACAGCGCCGAGGCCTCGGCGATGAAATCCGACGGACGCTTCTTGCGTTTCGAGCGCCGGATCAGCCGGTCGCCCAAAATGTCCTGTTCGGCGACGACGACCAGTTTTTCGGTCTCGAAGCCGGATTCGAGCGGCAGCACGGCCAGGGCCGCCTGCCCCGGTTCGAGCTTTTCGGCTTCCGCCAGCGTCGCCACCTGCTTGAGGTTGCCGAGATGGTGTTCGGCAAGGATCTGGCCAAGCCGGTCGAGCGAGCCTTCGGTCCAGCCGGCGATGACGACGCGGCGGCGCGCCGCGCGCTCATCGGCGATGTGTTTGACGACGACATCGAACACGTTGGCGTTCGGATCGGCGCGCTCCTCGACGAAGCTGCGGCCGTGGCGTGAGCCGGCGTGATAGACTTTCTTGGCGCCAACGTCGGGCGCGTCGAATGGCGTGAAGTCGATCGCTTCACGCGGCCCCAGCGAGGCAATCAGGTTTTCCGGGGAGAGATAGAGCAGGTCCGGTGCGACCGGCTTGTAGGGCACGGCGTCCTTCAAGGCACCGTCCGCCTGCTTCTTGCGCGCTTCGTAATGGTCGAGGATCAGCGTGTGGCGTTCGGCCAACGCCTCATGCGCCAGATGGTCGAAGATGACCGGCGTGTCAGGCAGATAGTCGAACACCGTCTCCAGCCGCTCATAGAAAAACGGCAGCCAGTGTTCCATGCCGGCAAACCGTCTCCCTTCGCTGACTGCTGTATAGAGCCCGTCATCGCGCTGTGGAGCGCCAAAGGCTTCGATATAGGAGCGGCGGAAACGGCTGATGGTTTCGGGCGTCAGCGCCACTTCGCTCATCGCCTGCAGCGCCATCGACTTGCGCTGACCGGTGGTGCGCTGTGTGGCGGCGTCGAACACACGGATCGATTCCAGCGTATCGCCGAAGAAGTCGAGCCTGAGTGCTTCGGTCCAGCCGGGCGCGAACAGGTCGAGAATGCCGCCGCGCACCGCGAACTCGCCGATGCCACGCACGGTCGGCACGCGCTCAAAACCGGACGTTTCCAGCCGCGACACCAGTACGTTCATGTCGATCTGGTTGCCGGGCCTGGCGTGGAACGTCTGTGCCTCGACGAGATCCGCCGGCGGAATGCGCTGCAGCAGCGCATTGGCGGTGGTGAGGATGACGGCGCGGTGCGGCTTCTTCGCCAGAGCGATCATGGCGGTCAGCGCATCGAGGCGCTTGGCGGCAGCATCCGAACCGGGCGAGACGCGGTCGTAGGGCAGACAATCCCACGCCGGTAGTTGCAGCACCGGCAGGCCGGGGGCAGCGAAAGACAGCGCCTCAACGATCGCCGGCAGGCGCTGACCGTCGCGCGCGACGAACAGAACCGGCTTGTCGGGCGCGATCTCGAGTGCCGCCTGCACCAGCGCAAAGGCTTCATAGCCATCAGCGACGCCGTCGACGATGAACTGGCCGGCGCGGTCTTTCGGCAAACCGATGGTGGGAATGAGGCTCATGAAATCACGGTCTTGTTCTATCGCAACTCCGAACGGAAAACCGCTTCGCACTTTTCCTGGAATTGCTTGTGTTCAGGATGTCGTTGTTCAAAATGTCATGGAGTGGCGGAAAGCCAGGATCTTTTGCAGGACGGCACAATCGATATCGGCCGGAACCGGGCGTTCGCCGGTGACCATGGGCAGGAATTCGGTATCGGGAATGTCGAGGAGCCTCTCATATTGGTCGATTTCCTCAGCCGTCAAGGCGCCGATCTCAGCGTCGGCGAAAGTGCCGAGGATCAGGTCCATCTCGCGCATGCCGCGATGCCAGGAGCGAAACAGAAGCTTGCGGCGGCGGACGTCGAGCCCCTCGCTTGATCTCGTCGTTCCGGTCATCGTGCCGCATCCTTGCTTGCTGCGGCGCATATAGCGTGGATAGAAGGGGCTGTCAGCCTTGCGCTGCCGCCATCGCAACATAAGCTGACATCATGCGCCCGACCATCCTCGATCCCTTGTTTGTACCGATCACGTCGCTTGCAGGCGTCGGACCGAAAGTCGGCGCGCTGATCGAGAAGGTTGTCCCGGCCGATCTGGGTGACCGCCCCGCCCGCGCGGGCGACCTTCTGTTCGTGCTGCCGCACACCGTCATCGACCGCCGCAGCCGGCCGGGCATCGCAGGATCCGCGGAAGGCCAGATCGTGACGCTGGAGGTGCGCATCGACCGCCACCAGCCGCCGCCGCGCGGCAACAGGTCGGTGCCTTACCGCGTCTTCGCCCATGACGACACCGGCGAGATCGCGCTGACCTTCTTCCATGCTCACGCTTCCTATCTCGAAAAGGCGATGCCCGAGGGCGAGCATGTCGTGGTCTCGGGCCGCATGGAATGGTTCAATGGCCGCCCGAGCATGGTCCACCCCGACCATATTGCGCTGGCCAGCGAGGCGGAAAACCTGCCGCTGGTCGAACCGGTCTATCCCCTGACAGCCGGGCTCTCGGGCAAGGTGCTGCGCCGGGCGATCGGCCAGGCGCTGGCGCGTGTGCCTGAATTTCCCGAATGGCAGGACGGCGCCTTTATGCGCCGGCACACCTTTGCGGCCTTTGCCGATGCGCTCGCCCGCATCCACAATCCGGCCGACCCAATCGACGTCTCCATCGACGGCGCCGCCTGGCGGCGGCTCGCCTATGACGAGTTGCTGGCGGGCCAGGTCTCGCTGGCGCTGGTGCGGGCAAAAGTCCGCAGGCTGTCCGGGCGTCCCCTGGTCGGCGACGGCCGCATCGTCGAAAAACTGCGGACTGCACTGCCCTATTCGCTGACATCGAGCCAGGAGTTTGCGCTGGCCGAAATCAATGCCGACCTCGCTGATCCCGAGCGCATGCTGCGGCTTCTGCAGGGCGATGTCGGCTCCGGCAAGACGGTCGTCGCGCTGTTGGCCATGGCACGCGCCGTCGAGGCCGGCGGCCAAGCAGCCTTGATGGCACCGACCGAAATCCTGGCGCGCCAGCATCTGGCGACCATCACGCCGCTTGCCGCCAAGGTCGGGCTGCGCATTGCCATCCTCACCGGCCGCGAAAAGGGCCGCGAACGCGCGGATACGCTGGCCGGCCTGGCAAGCGGTGAGATCGACATCGTGGTCGGCACCCATGCGCTGTTCCAGGAGACGGTCATGTTCCACGACCTGGTCTTCGCCGTGATCGACGAGCAGCACCGTTTCGGCGTCCATCAGCGGCTTGCCATCACCGCCAAGGGCGACGCGCCGGACATGCTGGTGATGACGGCCACTCCCATCCCCCGCACGCTGGTGCTGACCGCTTTCGGTGACATGGACGTGTCGAAACTGACGGAAAAACCGGCCGGCCGCCAGCCGATCCGTACCGTTACACTGCCGCTCGAGCGGCTCGACGAACTGGTCGACCGCATGGTGGACGCCGTCGCCGGCGGCCAGAAGATCTACTGGATCTGTCCGCTGGTCGAGGAATCCGAAGAAATCAAGCTGATGTCGGCCGAGGACCGCTTCGCCTCGCTGAAACCATTGTTCGGCGACCGTATCGGGCTCGTTCACGGCCGCATGAAGGGTGCCGAGAAGGACGAGGCGATGCGTGCCTTCAAGCTGGGCGAGACACGCATCCTGATCGCCACCACGGTCATCGAGGTCGGCGTCGACGTGCCGGACGCCACCGTCATGGTCATCGAGCACGCCGAGCGCTTCGGCCTCGCCCAGTTGCACCAGTTGCGCGGCCGGGTCGGGCGTGGTGACAAGCCCTCCTCCTGCGTGCTGCTCTACAAGGACCCGCTCGGCGAGACCGCAAAACGCCGGCTGTCGGTGATGCGCGAGACCGAGGACGGGTTCCTGATCGCCGAAGAAGATCTGAAGCTGCGCGGAGAAGGCGAATTGCTGGGCACCCGCCAGTCCGGCACGCCAGGTTTCCAGGTGGCGCGCATCGAGGCACATGCCGACCTTCTGGAGGCCGCCCGCGACGATGCCAGGCTGATCCTGTCGCGCGACCCGGAGCTGCAATCGCAGCGTGGCGAGGCGTTGCGCCTGCTGCTTTATTTGTTCGGTCGCGACGAGGCCGTGCGGCTCCTGCGCGCCGGCTGAGCCAGGGCGGCAACCGACGGGTTGGCGAGCATCCCTTCGATCGGCTCGCCATTCACGACAACCATTTGCTTGACCTCGGGCGCCACCAGCCCGGCCGACACAATCAGCTTGGCGCCGTCCTCGATCGTCATGTCGAGCAGCACGATGTCCGACTTCGGCACATACATCAGGAATCCGGTGGTCGGGTTTGGCGTGCACGGCATGAACACGGCAATCAGCGGATCGCCTTCCTGGTCGAGCTTCTGGTTGATCTCGGTTTCCTTCTCGCTGGCGACGAACACCAGCGACCACACACCCTTGCGCGGATATTCGACCAGTCCGACCTGGCGGAACATGTCGCCCTTGTTGGACAGCACGGTCTCGAAAATCTGTTTCAGCGAGCCATAGATGCCGCGCACCAACGGCATGCGGCCAAGCAGGCGCTCGCCGAAATTGACGATGGCGCGGCCGACGATGTTGGCCGTCAGGAAGCCGATCAGCGTGATCAGGATGAGCGCCACGATCAGCCCGAACCCCGGCACAGGAAACGACAAATAGGTGTCAGGGCTGTAGCGGGCCGGAATATAGGGTTTCACCCAGGAATCGACCCAACCGATGAATGACCAGGCGATGTAGGCGGTGATCGCCAGCGGCGCGCAGACGATGAAGCCCGTGAGGAAGTAGTTCCTCAGCCGGGTCACGCCGGAAGTCTTGGGAGCGTCGGACATGATTCACCGGAGGCGCTATTGCGACGCGACATTAGTGAACCGCCGTCCAGTTTGGAACTGCGAAGTTTTTAAAGAGCCGATTATGCCGCTACTTCCAGCGGCTCAATCTTCTCGAGTTCCGGCGCCAGCTTTCTGGCTTCGGTTTCAAGCTCATAGGCCTGTTGAAAATTCATCCAGAATTCGGGCGTGGTGTTGAAAAATCTGGCGAGGCGAAGAGCCGTATCGGGAGTCAGGCCGATCTCTTCCTTGGCAATGCGTTCGATACGGGTGCGCGGAAGGTTGAGCTTTTTCGCCAGCGCGCCTGCACTCATGCCGAGCGGGACGAGATATTCTTCACGCAGGAATTCTCCAGGATGAACTGGACGTGCGAACTTGAGCATAGTTCAGGGTCCTCAAGGGTTCAGGGCAAGTGCCCGCTCAATGGTAATCGACGATCTCCACGTCTTCAGCGCCAGCAGCGGTCCATTTGAAGCAGATGCGCCACTGGTCGTTGATGCGAATTGAATGCTGTCCGGCTCGGCTCCCTTTCAGGGCTTCAAGATGATTTCCGGGCGGCGATCGAAGGTCATTCAGTTGGGCAGCGTTGGCAATTGCGCGAAGGCGGCGTTCGCCACGGGCAACCAAATCCGGCGGAAAGCCCTTTGGCGCCTTCCCTTCGGCAACCGCTTCGACCGCCTTGCCTCTGAACGAAACGATCAATAACGCGCCCTCTAGATTGTATCATACACTGATACATGTCGACGCGCAAGCAAATGTATCATCGGCCGATACAAATTTGCTATCGGTTGATCGGCGGCAAGATTTGACGATACCTATTCCACGGTCACCGATTTCGCCAGATTGCGCGGCTGGTCGACGTCGGTGCCCATGAACACGG
>NZ_RZTB01000134.1:0-13814 GCF_003997735.1 Mesorhizobium sp. M7A.F.Ca.MR.148.00.0.0
CTCGGGGAGAGGTCGGATCGCCCCGAATTGCCCTTCGCAATTCGGTTGGCAATCCGGGTGAGGGGGCAACTGCCCGAACATCATTTCCATGCCCTTGAAGAGACTGGCCGGGCAGAGGGGGGCACTCCTCCGTGAAATACACCCCCTCCCGCTCCTCCCTGCTGATGGCCCCGGCACTGGCCTGGCTCGCGGCCTTGATGGTGGTGCCGTGCGCATTGGTGCTGGCGCTCGCCTTCTTCCGGCGCGGCATCTATGGCGGCATCGAATACACCTTCACGCTCGAGAATTTCGGGCTGGTCTTCGACCCGCTCTATGCCGGCATCTTCCTCAATTCGGCGCGCATCGCCGGCACCGCCACCCTGATCGCGGTGGTGATCGGCTATGCCGCCGCCTACGCCATCGCAGCCGCCCCGCGCCGGTGGCAGCCGGTGTTCCTGTTCTTCGCCGTGCTGCCGTTCTGGTCCAACTACCTGATCCGCACCTATGCCTGGATCGTGCTGCTCAACCGCGAAGGCCTGATCACGCAGTTGTTGCGCTGGTTCGGCTACACCGGCGAGCCGCCATCGATGCTCTATACGGAAGGCGCGGTTATCGCCGGTCTGGTCTACAACTATTTGCCCTTCGTCATCCTCGCCTGCTACGCGCCACTGTCGCGCCTCAACCCGGAACTCGCCGAAGCCTCGCGTGACCTCGGCGCCTCCGCCGCCACCACATTCCGCCGTGTCATCCTGCCGCTGACCGTGCCGGGCATTGCCGCTGGCGCGGTGTTTGTCTTCGTGCTGTCGATCGGCAATTTCGTCACGCCCGCGCTGCTCGGCGGCGGCCGCTTCCAGATGATCGGCAACCTCGTCTACGACCAGTTCCTGACCGCCAATGACTGGCCGTTCGGCGCCGCGCTCGCGATGGCGCTGATCGCCATCATGCTTCTGGTGCTGATGGCGCAGGCGCTAGCCGCCAATCGCGCCTCGGGCCACGCCGCGCAAGCCGGCGGAGGCACCGATGGCTGAGCGCTCCCCCGCCACGCGGCGCACGCTCTGGCTCGTGCTGAGCCTGGTCTTCGCTTTCCTCTACATCCCGATCGCCGTGCTGGTGGCGCTGTCTTTCAACGAAGGCGGGCTCCCAACGGCGTGGTCGGGATTTTCGCTGAAATGGTATGCCTCGCTGGCCGGCAATTCGGCGATCCTCTCCGCCGCGCTCAACACGCTGATCGTGGCACTGGTGTCGACCGCAATCGCAACATTGCTCGGCACGCTGCTGGCGATCGGCATCGAGATGCGCCGGCAGTACGGCAAGGGCCTCGAAGCGCTGATCTTCGCGCCGATGATCATTCCCGACATCGTGCTGGCGATCGCGCTGCTGTCGTTCTTCTCCATGCTCAACCTGACCATGGGCCTGCACACGATCATCCTCGCCCATGTCGTCTTCAACCTCGCCTTCGTCTGCTCGGTGGTGCGTGCCCGGTTGAAGAGTTTCGACTGGTCGATCGTCGAGGCCTCCGCTGATCTCGGCGCCTCCGCGCTCACCACGTTCAGGCGGGTGACATTGCCGGTCATCGCGCCGGCGGTGATCGCCGGCGCGCTGCTCGCCTTCACGCTCTCGGTCGACGAATTCATCATCGCCTTCTTCACCGCCGGTGCCGGCCGTGCCTCGACGACGTTGCCGATGCAGATCTACGCGATGATCCGCTTCGGCATCACGCCGGAGATCAACGCGCTGGCGACCATCGTCATGGCGGTCTCGATCACCGCGCTGACCCTGTCGCAGCGGCTCAACCGTGGGATCATAGGCCAATGAGCGAACCACGCACGCTGCTGGCCATCGATCATGTGTCGAAGAATTTCGGCCGGGTGACGGCTGTCGACGGCATCTCGCTCGATATCAGAGAGAACGAGTTCTTCGCGCTGCTCGGCCCGTCGGGCTGTGGCAAGACCACGCTGCTGCGCATGCTGGCCGGCTTCGAGACGCCCAATGACGGGCGCATCCTGCTCGACGGCCGCGACATTGCCAAAACCCCGCCCAACAAGCGGCCAGTCAATCTGATGTTCCAATCCTATGCGCTGTTTCCTCATATGAGCGTCCGCGCCAATGTCTCCTACGGCCTGGAGATGGAACGTTTGCCGGCAGCTGAAATCCGCTCCCGCGTCGACGCCATTCTGGCGACAACCGAGCTGATCCCCTTCGCCGACCGCAAGCCGGAGCAACTGTCGGGCGGCCAGAAGCAGCGCGTCGCGCTCGCCCGCGCGCTGGTCAAGCGGCCACGCCTGCTGCTGCTCGACGAGCCGCTTGGCGCGCTCGACAAGAAACTGCGCGGCGCCATGCAGCTGGAATTGAAGCGCCTGCAGCATGAGGTCGGCATCACCTTCGTCATCGTCACCCACGACCAGGAAGAATCGCTTGTGATGGCCGACCGCATGGCGGTGCTCAAGGACGGCAGACTGCTGCAATGCGACACGCCGCACGCGATCTATGAGCATCCGGCCGACCGTTTCGTCGCCGACTTCATCGGCGTGATGAATTTCGTGCCGGGCAAGGCCGCCGCCGATGGGGTTGTAGCCGCGAATGGCGTTCGAGTACTAGGCAAGGTTCCAGCAACGCTCTCGCCCGGTGCGTCTGCTGTCGCGTCGGTGCGGCCGGAGCGCATCCGGCTGTTCCCGGAGGCTCAGACCGCCAACCGCACCACCGGCACGGTCGAGGCGCTGGCCTATCAGGGGCTCGACCTGCAGCTGCATGTCCGCACACCCATGTCGCCAAAGCCGTTCCTGGTGCGCGTCACCGCTGATGCCGCCGACCGCCGGCCGGTCGCGTCGGGAGATCAGGTCGAACTCGGCTGGGACGCCGCCGATGTCAGAGTTTTCGCAGAATAAAGGAGAAGCTTGATGGCGCAGAAGACGATCGCGTTTTTTCCAGAAGCCGCCTACGGCCCGGCGCTCAATTCCGTCGGCATCGCCCAGGCGGTCGAGGCGCGCGGCCACAAAGCCGTTTTCCTGTCCGACCCCGGCTTTGTCGATGTCTACAAGGGCTACGGTTTCGAGGCGCATCCGGTGAACCTGTCGGAGCCGATGCCGCCCGAACAGATGGCGAAATTCTGGGAGGATTTCATCAACGGCCACATCCCGAACTTCCGCAAATCGCCTTACGATCAGGTCGACAATTACGTCAAGGATTGCTGGACGGCGATCGTCGACAGCGCCAAATGGGCGCAGAAGGATCTGCCGCGCGTTCTCTCAGCCATCAAGCCGGATGTGATCTGCGTCGACAACGTCATCCTGTTTCCGGCGATCAAGCAGTTCGGCAAACCCTGGGTGCGCGTCATCTCCTGCTCGGAAAACGAGATCGACGACGAGGACATCCCGCCCCATCTCTCCGGCTGCGGCGAGAACGACCACGCCGGTCACCAGCGCTACCGCGATCATTTCAACGCGGTGATCAAGCCGATCCATGGCGACTTCAACGCCTTCCTCGCCGCCAACAACGAGGCGCCTTATCCGATCGGCCAGTTCTTCGAGGCCTCGCCCCATCTCAACCTGCTGCTCTATCCCGAAGCGGCAAAGTTCAAGCGCCGCCATCCGCTCGACCCGGCAAAGTTCCAGTATCTGGAAGGCTGCGTGCGGCAGGAGAAACCCTACACGGTGCCGACATTCGCCAAAAACAATGACGGGCCGCTGCTCTATGTCTCCTTCGGCAGCCTCGGCGCCGGCGATGTCGAGCTGTTGAAGCGCATCATCGCGACGCTGGGCAAGACGCGCTACCGGGCGCTGGTCAATGTCGGCGGCTACAAGGACCAGTACACGGACGTGCCCGCCAACGTGATCGTCGAGAGCTGGTTCCCGCAGCCTTCGGTCATCCCGCAGGTCGATGCGGTGATCCACCATGGCGGCAACAACTCCTTCACCGAGTGCCTCTATTTCGGCAAGCCGGCGATCATCATGCCCTATGTCTGGGACGGCCACGACAACGCCACCCGCGTCGAGGAAACCGGCCACGGCTTCGGCATGCCGCGCTACGACTGGACCGATGCCGAGCTGATTGCCAAGATCGAAACCTGCCTGACCGACCCGGCGATGAAAGCCAAGCTGGCGAAGACATCGGCGCAGATGCGCGCGCAGAATGGGCCGGAGAAAGCAGCCGGGTTGTTGGAGACGCTGCTATGACCTCCTCCGCTCCCCACCTCCACCAAGCCACCACCCGCACCGACCTCGTCGACTGGGGCGCCCAACCTGACGCATTGGAAGGCGCTTCGCACTCCACCGGCAGGCTCGTGCACAAAGGCCCGAACAACCAGCCGGAATCCGGCATCTGGGTGTGCACGCCAGGCCGCTGGCGCCTGAGCATCCCGCGCGATGAATTGTGCCATTTCGTCGCCGGCCGCGCGACCTACCGGTCCGATGTCGGTGAGCTGATAGACGTTTCCGCCGGCACCGTGGTCATGTTCCCGGCCGGCTGGACGGGTGAATGCACCGTGCATGAGACCATGCGCAACGTCTACATGCTGGCCTGACCACGGAGCTTGACGACATGCCGACACCGCACTGGCCGAAGGCCTCGAGCGTGGAACTGGAGGACTGGGGCGCGGGCAGCAACACGCTCGCCGGTTCGCCGCACGCCGCGGGCAGGGTCCTGTCCCGGAACCCGGACGGATCGAGCGAATGCGGCCTGTGGTCATGCACGCCGGGCACGCGCAAGGTCACCTTTGGCGCCGACGAGTTCTGCCATTTCCTCTCAGGCCGTGGCAGCTATGTCCATGACGACGGCGAAGAGATCCCGGTCGAGGCCGGCACGCTGGTGTTCTTCCCAGCCGGCTGGACCGGCACCTCCATCATCACGCAAACGCTGATCAAGGCCTTCATGTGCCGCTGAGCACCCTTTCAAGGAAATCGACATGACCACACCCATCATGAAATCCCCGCTCACCATTACCGACCTCGTCGACTGGGGCGTCATCCCGACCATGACCGAGGGGCAATCCCACACCTCGGGCAAGCTGCTGCACAAGGGACCGGAAGGCCGCTCCGAATGCGGGCTTTGGGTCTGCACACCAGGCAAATGGCACTGCCATGTCACCCGCGACGAGTTCTGCCACTTCCTCGAAGGGCGCTGCACCTACGTCCATGAATCCGGCGAGGTCATCGAGATCGAACCGGACACCGCAGCTTTCTTCCCGCAGGACTGGAAGGGCGTCTGCACCGTCCATGAGACGATCAAGAAGGTCTACATGATCCGCTAAGCGGATCCGAGAGGATGTCCATGGATTTCTCCCCTGACCGGCCGGCTTTCTTCGTCAACCCGGACTACCGGCCGATGGCCGGCACGAACAAGCCAGTGATCGATCCGGCGACGCTGGAAACCGTCGGCGCCATCGCTGCAGCCAGCGATGGCGAGATCGATGCCGTGCTCACCGCCGCGACCAGGGCGCAGGCCGCCTGGAAGAAGCTCGACGCCAAGAGCCGCGCCAAGCACCTGCATGCCGTCGCCAATGCCATCGAGGCGGCGGACTTCACCCGCTGCGCCGAGCTGATGGTGCGCGAGATGGGCAAGCCCTATCCGGAAGCGATCGGCGAGATCGCCAACTGCGCGCCGATCTTCCGCTACTACGCCGAGATGGCGCGCGACGATGCCGGCAAGATCGCCGGCACGACACAGGCCGGTTCGTTCCAGTATGCGCGCTACGAGCCCTATGGCGTATCCGTCCACATCATGCCCTACAACTTCCCGATCCTGCTGATGTGCTGGACGGTCGCCGCATCGCTCGCCGCCGGCAATGCCTGCGTCATCAAGCCGGCCGAGGCGACGACGCTGTCGACGCTGGACTACATGACCGTGTTCCGCTCGCTGCCGGAAGGGCTGGTCTCCTGCCTGCCTGGTGGAGCGGCCACGGCGCAGGCGCTGATCGCCTCCGATCGCACCCATGCGGTTGCCTTCACCGGCTCGGTCGCCGCCGGCAAGGCGGTGGCGGTCGCCTGCGCCGAACGCATGAAGCCTTGCGTCATCGAGGCCGGCGGCAGCGATCCGCTGATCGTCAGCCAACACGCGCCGCTTGAGATCGCGGCGGCCGGCAGCGTCACCGCCGCCTTCCACCTCACCGGCCAGGTCTGCACTTCGGCCGAGCGCTTCTTCGTCGTCGATGCCGTGCATGACCGCTTCGTCGCGCTGTTCGCCGAAAGGACCCGGGCGCTGCGCATCGGCAACGGCATGGACAAGACCGAGATCGGACCGCTGGTCAGCGAAAGCGCGCGGACCAAAGTCATGCGTCTTGTCGACGATGCCATCGCCCACGGCGCCAAGGCGGTGACCGGCGGACGCATCCCTCCGGCACACAACACCGGCTGGTTCTACGAGCCGACGATCCTGACCGGCGTCACCCCGGACATGGCGATCGTGCGCGAAGAATGCTTTGGACCGGTCGCCGCCATCTGCCGGGTCAGGGATTTCGACGAGGCGATCCGGCTTGCCAATGACAGCCCGTTCGGGCTCGGCGCCTCTGTCTTCACCACCGATCTGGCCGAAGCCCACGAGGCGGCTGAACGGCTCGAAGCCGGAATGGTCTGGGTCAACAACCCGCTGATCGACAATGATGCCCTGCCCTTCGGCGGCTGGAAGGCCTCGGGCCTCGGCCGCGAGCTCGGACGCCAGGGGCTCGACGCCTTCCGCCGCTCCAAGATGGTGATCATCGACCACAAGCCTGCAATCCAGGAATGGTGGTATCCGTACCCCGACACCTGGTTCCGCGAGACCGGTGGCCGCAAGCACGTCTGAGTGTTTCGAACCTCGCCAGCTCCGGATAGCCAGCTCGGTGGCTATCCTGGGATAGCCAGTCCATGGCCGGGAAAAAGCAATGCCGCCGGGCGAAGGCCCGGCGGCATCTTTCTTCGATTGGCTACTGCCGATTCAACGGCAAGTCGTTACGGCGTCGTTTCTGCTTCCATCGCGGCGGCCGTCTGGTCGATCTTGTCGGCGAGGACGCCCTGAGCCCAGGACGTGACCGCAGCGTCGACCGGCTTGTTGGCCATATCCGCCAGTGCCGCGTCGAGCGATGCATCATCGGTGCCGACCTCTGCCGCGGCAGCCGCCTCATTGGCGGCGGTGACCTCTGCCTCCTGGGCAGTGATTTCGGCCTCCAGATCCGTTATCTTCCCAGGCAAGGCCGCCTGATCTTCGGGCGTCATGGCCGCAATCTGCTCGGGCGTCAGCGATGTCAGCGCGGTCAACTGAGAATTCAGCGCATCCAGCTTCTCCTGGGCCGCTTCAGCGGCGGCCTGAGCAACCTTGGCTTTGGCGGACTGCGTCACGAAGGCCTGGATGGCAGCGAACTTCTTGCTCTTCGAGTTCATATAGGCGTTGATGTTGCGCTGAAGCGAGTTCAGCCGGCCGAGCTTGGCGTGGATGTTCTTCTCCTTGGGAACCGACGAGACCTTTGTGGTCTTGTCGACCGTGGTGTCGTCCGTTTTGGCCTTTGCCACTTGGCCCCGAGCCGACGAAGACTTGCCGTGCGAAGCGCCGCTCTTGCCATTGCTATTGCCGCCGTTACCGCCGGCATTGCCCCCGCCGTTGCCGTTGCCGTTGCCACCGCCATTGCCGCCGCCGTGCCCGTTGCCGCCGGCTCCGGCGAGCGCCGGAGACGCCAGAAGCGCCAATGCGGCAAGCGCCGCGAACAGAGTTTTCCGGTTTGTCATGGTAATCTCCTCGGGAATCGTCACCTGGCCCGACCGCTAGCGACCGTCCTATGAGAAATCGCTAATTGTACAGAGTAAACTTTAGACAAATGCTGTCTCAATACGCGATCTGCCGACCAGCCCGAAGCATAACCATCTGATATTAAAGACGAATCAGTGCTCTTGAACGGCGATGGCACTGAAGTCCCATGCCGGCAGGACTATAGTCCTGCCGGCATCCAGCGGCATGGGTGAAAGTCGTGACGTGGTATATCGGAAAGGCTTTGAAACAGGGCAATTGATAAAGAAAGCACAAGTCTCAGCCGATACTTTCACCGCCGTCGATTACCAGCGCCTGGCCGGTCATGAAGGATGAGCGGTCGGAGACGAGGAACAGGATCGCTTCCGCGATCTCATCGGCGCTGGCCCAGCGTCCCATCGGAATCTTGGTGCGGACATAGGTTTCGATCGCCTCGCGTCCGCCCATCTGGGCGATGAACGGTTCGTTGAACGGCGTGTCGACCCAGCCCGGGCAGAGCGCGTTGACGCGGACATTGTGCCGGGCATAATCGAGCGACATCTGCCGCGTCATTGCCACTACCGCGTGTTTGGAAGTGGCGTAAGCGATCATCTCGCGGTCGTAGAACACGCCCGAATTGGAGGCGGTGTTGAGGATGACGCCGTTGCCTCGTGCGACCATCGACGGCATGACCATCCTGGCCGCCAGGAACTGCGCCCGCACATTGACCCGCCATGACGCGTCCATGCCGCCGACCTCGACCTCGGTCAGCGTTCCGCCGACCTGGATGCCGGCGTGATTGTGCAGGATGTCGATGCGCCCGTGCCTCTCGATCGTGCCGGCAATGAGCTTTTCCAGCGCCCCATCGTCCGCGACATCAGTGGCGATCGCCTCGGCCTGCCCGCCCACTGCCCTTATGTCCGAAGCCGTTGCTTCGCCGGCGGCCTGATCCCTGTCGGCGATGACGACCACCGCGCCTTCCCTGCCCATGATCATGGCGCCGGCGCGCCCGATGCCGGAGCCGGCGCCGGTCACGACGGCGATGCGGTCTTTGAGGATCATGATGCGACTTTCAGTTCGACGGCTTGCGCTGGCGCAATTGCCATTGGGCAAGCACCACAAGCAGCACGGAAGCGACGAGCACGATCGTCGCGATGGCGTTGATCTCCGGCGTCACGCCGCGCCGGATCGACGCGAAGACATAGATCGGCAGCGTCGTCTGCGCCCCGGCGACGAAGAAGGCCACAATGAAATCGTCGAAGGAGAAGGTGAAGGCGAGCAGGAAACCGGCAACGACGGCCGGCATGATCTGCGGCAGCACGATCGAGCGGAACGTCGTCAATGGCGTCGCGTAGAGATCGCTCGACGCCTCGACCAGATTGCGGTCGAGGCTGCCGAGACGCGTGCCGACGATCATCGTCACCAGCGCCATGGAGAACAGGCCGTGCGCCGCGATGATCGAGCCGTAGCCGAGCGCCAGGCGCGGCGGCTGGTCGTCGGGCCAGATCGAGGCGAGGAACGGATTGACGACCGTGAACAGCTGGACGAGCGCGACCAGTGTCGAAATGCCGATGACGACGCCCGGAACGACGATCGCGGCGCCCAGAAGCGCATCGAAGACCGCGCGTGTTCTGATGCCGACGCGCGCCAGGCCGAGTGCCGCCGCAGTGCCGCACAACGCCGCCAGCAAGGCGCTGGTGGTGGCGATGAACAGGCTGTTCTTCAGCGCTTCGACCAGGAACGGGTTCGCCAGCGCCTTGCCGTACCATTGCACCGAAAAGCCGGTGAACTCGCTGGCATGGTGGCCGGCGTTGAAGGAGAACAGCACGACCAGTGCGATCGGCAGATAGAGGAAGGCGAACACCACAATGACGAAGGCGCGCATCAGATCAAATCCACCCGGCGGGCGCCCGAAACCCGGGTCGAAATGCGATTGGCGGCAATCAGCACCACCACCGAGACCAGCACCAGCGTGATCGCGATGGCCGAACCGAACGGCCAGTTGCGCGATTGCAGGAACAGGTCGACCAGCGCATTGCCGATAAAGAACACCTTGCCGCCGCCAAGCAGCGTCGGGATCAGATATTCGCCCAGCAGCAGGATCATGACCAGCGAGAAGCCGGTCATCACGCCCGGCAGCGACAGGGACAGTTTCAGGGTCACGCCGAGGAAGGTCGAGAGCGGCGTCGCGCCGAGATCGGCGGAGGCTTCCAGCAGCCGGCGGTCGAGCCGCTCAAGGCTGACATAGATCGGCAGGATCATCAGCGGCAGGTAGCCATAGACGATGCCGAGCAGCACCGCGCCCGGCGTGTTGATCAGCCTGATATCCTCGAAACCGATATAGGACAGCAGAGCCGGGATGCCGCGCCCGCCCAGGATATACATCCAGGCATAGGTCCGCATCAAAAGGCTGGTCCAGAACGGAATGACGACTAGCGCCAGCAGGATCAGCCGCCAGCGCTGCGGTGCGCGCAGAGCGAGATAATAAGCAACGGGATAAGCGACGAGCAGACAGGCGAGCGCCCCTATCGGCGCCAGCACCATCGTGTTCCAGAAGGCAGCCGCCCGCGCCGGAAGATTGGCATATTGCGCGAAGGTAAAAGCCGCTTGATAGCCGCCTTCCGGCGCCCGTTCGCCGACGCTGAACACCGCGATGGCAATGAATGGCAGCACCAGAAACACCACCAGCCACGCGGTCGCCGGACCGAGCAGCATGGCGGTCGTGAGGTTGTGACGAAATCTATTGCCGCGCATTGAAAACCGCCCCGATACCGGCGGACATATGCCCGCCGGTCAATTGTCCGCGCCAGACCGGCCCTTAGGCCGACTTGAAGCGCGCCATCAATTCGGCGCGGCCGGGATCTGTCAGCGTTGCCGCCGCGCCGAATTCCAGCGGCGTCAACAGGTCGGCCGCCGGATAGAGGATCGGATTGTCGAGCACTTCCTTGGGCAGCAGCTTATTGACCCGCGCATCGGTCGACGGCGCACCATTGGCCAAATGCTCCTTCACCGCCACCTGCGGATTCATCAGGTAGTTGAGCAGGGCGTAGCCGGCCGGCTTGTTCGGCGCATCTTTCGGAATGGCGTAGAAATCGGTCCAGATCTCGCCGCCTTCCTTGCCCAGCACATAGGCAATCTCGGGAATGTCGCGATGCAGCTGCGCGCCATCGTTCGTCCAGCACATCGTCATCCAGGCGTCGCCGGCACGCATGCCCGGCTGGTAGTCGGAGGAGACCGCGAACAGATGCGGCTTGACCTTGAGCAGCAGTTCCTCCGCCTTGGCCAGTTCGTCCTGCTTGAGCGAGTTGAACGAGTAGCCGTAATATTTCAGCGCATTGCCGATCGTGGTCAGCTGGTAGTCATGCACCATGGTACGGCTGTCGCCTTCCGCCATGGCGGTGTCCCAGAACTCCTTCCAGCTGGTCATCGGCTTGGTCAGCTTCTTGGTGTTGACGGCAAAGCCGGTGGTGCCCCAGTTCTTCGGCACCGCATAGGTCACCGCATCGATCGTGCCTTCCCCAGCGAAGCGGGGATCTTGCTGCGAGCCGTCGAAATTCGGCAGCTTCGCCATCTCCAGCGGCTCGATGATGCCGAGCTTCTTGTAGGTGGAAATCGTATAGTTGGTCGGCACGAACAGGCTCCAGCCCGAGGCGCCTGCCTGCAGCTTGGCCAGCATCTCCTCGTTGGAGCCGAACACATTGACCTCGACGGCGACGCCGGTGTCCTTCTTGAAATTCTCGAACGTCGCCGGGTCATGGTAGTTCGGCCAGGTGGCGATCGACATGCGGTCGCCAAGGCTTTCGGCGGCAAAGGCCGGTGTCGGCATGATGCCGATCTCGCGCGCCATCACCGCCGTAGCAATGCCAAGGCCGGTGAGGCCGAGAAAGTCGCGTCGGCCGATCGAGCCGCGCTTCAAACGCATCAGCTGATCGACAAAATTCTCGGGGCTTATCGGCAGTCCGTCACGATATGATTTCGACATGTTTATCTACCCTCTGGTTGGCCCCGTTGTTCTTGGTCTCCGCAAACGCCAGCGGCGTTCCGGAGGCAAAGCCGATGGCGACGGGTTCACCCGGCTTGAAGAGATTGCCGTGGCCGATCAGGTGATCGGCCCTGGCCAACAGCGTTCCGATGCCCTGGACCTCGATCGCGTATTCCGCCGTCGAGCCGAGGAAGATCCGGTTGCGGACGACGCCTTTGAAGGGGCCGCTTGTCCGAGCGCCGAGACTGAGCGATTCAGGACGCAGGCTGACCGAAACGGCCTCGCCTTGCTGCAGGGCGGTTCGTTTGCGCGCTGCAATGACGGTGCCGTCCGCGAGCGCCACCTCCACCAGCTCGCCCGAATGTCCAGCGACGGTGCCGCTCAGCAGGTTTGTCTTGCCGACGAAATCGGCGACGAACAAATCGGCCGGTTCGTCATAGATCTCGCTCGGCTGCCCGAGCTGGACGATGCGGCCGCCGTTCATGACGCAGACGAAATCGCTCATCGACAGCGCTTCCTCCTGGTCGTGCGTGACCAGCACGAAGGTGATGCCGATCTCGCGCTGCAGGTTCTGCAGCTCGATCTGCATGTCGGTGCGCAGCTTCTTGTCGAGCGCAGCCAGCGGCTCGTCGAGCAAGAGCACCGCCGGCTTGTTGACCAGGGCTCGTGCCAGCGCCACACGCTGCTGCTGGCCGCCCGACAGTTCGTGGATCTTGCGGCGGCCATAGCCGGCGAGCCGCACCATTTCGAGCGCCTCGCCCGCTCTTGAGGCGATCTCGCGCGAAGACAGCCTTGGCCGCGCCTGGCGCAGCCCGTAGGCGACATTGTCCTCGACATCGAGATGCGGAAACAGCGCGTATTGCTGGAACACCATGTTGACCGGCCGCCGGTAGGGCGGCGTGCCGGCCATGTCCTGGCCGCGAATGAACACCCGGCCTTCGCTCGGCTGCTCGAAGCCGCCGATCATGCGCAGGCAGGTGGTCTTGCCGCAGCCGGACGGCCCGAGCAACGCGACAAAGGCGGAGGGCGGGACACCGAGATCGATGCCTCTGACCGCGGTCACCGCGCCATAGCGCTTGGTGACGCCGCGAAACTCGATGTCCGGCACTGCGGTCAAGGCTGATGGCTCCAGCAACAGGGCAATATCGGGACGCTACCAGAGCCAATGGCGGCTAGTATATACCTCTCAGGTGGTATATCTGATCTATTTTCTCGTTTAAGGGGGTATAGATTGTCCCGCAGCGACGAATACAGCCAGCTCGCCACGCTCGTCGCGGCGACGCGGGAGACCAGTGGCGACCTGTTCGGCAATGCGCTGGTCGATTGGCTGCGGCTCCATGTCAGCTTCGACCATTGCGTGGTGTTCGGCTATCGCGGCGCGGCGCGCCCGCCGCTGCTGTTCGAAACCTTCTCGCCGGCCGAAAGCCACGTCTTCGTCGCGCTCTACCAGGAGGGACCCTATCTGCTCGACCCGTTCCATCACGCGGCGGTCGAGCGCAAGGAAGGCTTCTGGCGCATGCGCGAACTGGCGCCGGACCGCTTCTATGCCAGCGAGTATTTCCGCTCCTACTACAGCCAGACCAGGCTGGCCGAGGAGGTCGGCTTCTTCGTGCCGTTGCCGGGCAAGGATGCGCTGGTGCTCTCACTGATGCGGCTGCGCGCTTCAGGCCCGTTCGGCACCGCCGATGCCAGATTGCTGCGCGACATGGCGCCGGCGGTGATCAGCTTCGCCAGGCTGCGCTGGCCCGCCCTTCCGGCCGACGAACCGGCAGAGGCGCAGCAGGACGAGACGACCACTCCGGTCAACGAGTTCGACCGCGCCCACATCTGGCAGAGCCTGTCGCTGACGCCGCGCGAAAAACATGTCGTCGACCTTGTGCTGCAGGGGCATTCGACGGAATCGATCGCCAGGGCCATGCGCATCGTGCCGGGAACCGTGAAGGTCCATCGCCGCAACATCTACCGCAAGCTCAAGATCAAGTCGCAGGCTGGCCTGTTCGCACGTTTCGTCGAGATCATCGACGCGCGGATAAGGTAGCTACTTCGCCCCGCCGTTTACCTGGGCAATCGCTTCGGATTTCGAATCCGCGTCACTTTTTTTGCGAACGCCGGCGCTGCCCCTCACCTGCCTGCCGGCATCCTCTCCCCGTATAGGGACGGGGAG
>NZ_RZTB01000135.1:0-13791 GCF_003997735.1 Mesorhizobium sp. M7A.F.Ca.MR.148.00.0.0
GGCTGTGATCTACTGGCCATCTTGGTCGCCCGATATGACGGAGAAGTCGACATTCTCCCAATCGCCGGTCCCGGGCCAGAAAAAAGTGAAGAGCAGCGTGCTTCCCTCGGGGAGGCTTGCCGCAGGCAGATCGGCAAGATGGATGCCGAAGGCGTTCTCCACCGTATGACTGTCGTGGGCGGTCGCCCAGTTGTCGGTGCTCCAGTGGACTGTAGCCGGGTCCAACAATTCGACGCGCAACGTCTTGCCCTCCGGCATGGTGCGGATCTTGTTGTTGAACCGCCAGGTTCTGAACGGCGACACGGTCTTGTCCTCGATGTAGCGCTTGACGCCTTGCGGCGGCATGTCGAAGACCGCGCCGTCGCGCAGCGAGCGCAGCAGCTTGATATGCTCCGAATGCGCCCAGACCAGCGGCATGGCGCTGCCCGAGGGGCGGCCATGCAGCAATTCGCGTTCCGGCATGTCAGCGCCGTCCCAGACCTGCTCCGGCAACAGGCCGCCCGGTCCGGCCGAGCCTTCCAGTGCTGCCAGCAGGCTGATCGCCTCGTCCTTGCGCCCTGCCGCCAGCTCGTAGTGAGCCCGTTCGCCGGCCAGCAGCGGCCAGGGGCGACCCTGGCCGGTGCCATCGAACGGCGCGCCGTCTTCGTGCTCGCCATAGCCGTCCCTGGTGTAGCGGTACCAGAGCGGCCCTTGCGGCAGATCGCAGCGCAATTGCGCGTCGATGACCTTGACCGTGTCTGTCATGCGCGGATCGTCAGCCGCCCGCAGACCGAAGCGGACAAGTGCCAGTGCATCCGGGCTGACGATTTCCTCGGGCGGCCGGTCGGTGTCGCCGGGCGGCCGGTTCTTGATCGGGACATAGCCGTCCTTCGGCGAACCCGCTTCGGCGCTGTCGGGTGGTGCTATGCGGACATAGTAGCCTTCGACGCCGACTTGACTGCAGATCGCCGTGCCGGTGACGTAGGTCCAGCGCTCGACCTGGTCGTTCCAGACGTCTGATGTCTCGCGCAGATAGGTCGCGGCGTCTGTCTTGCCGCAGGCGTCGAGCAGGTCTGCCGCGGCAAGCAGTGCGGCGATTTCGACGGCGAGCGTGAACGGGCTGTAGCCGGCATCCTCTTCCCAGCGGTCCTCGCCGGTGACGGGTCCGTTGCGCACGACATAGCCGGCGGCGCGCTCGATCATCGGCAGGAAGGTCATGAGCCTGGCGCGCGGCAAATGGCCGGCGCGGCGCAAAGCGTCGGCCAGCAGCAGCGGAAAGGCGCATTCGTCCATCTGGATGCCGGGCCAATAGGCCGATCCGTCGAGCCAGGCGTTCTGCGGCCAATGGCCGTCCGGCTGCTGGATGGAGCTGAGGTAATCGAGGATTTGCAGGGCCAAGGCGGCATCGCCGGCAGCAAGAAAGCCGCCCGCCGTCTCGACCAGATCGCGCGGCCAGACCAGATGGTAGCCGCCGAGGTCGTCGTCACCCCTGTTGAAGCCCCACGGGATCGACAGGCTGGCGACCGCGGCGCCTGGCGTCGCGATCGACCGGTGCGTCGCCAGTACTGCCGTCGAGACGCGATAGAAGTTGATCCCGGGCACCGCGTGCCGGTCGTCCAGCGGCAGCAAGCCCTTTTGCCAATTGCGCCAGTTCTGAAGATAGGATTTCGCCGCGGGTTCAAAACCCTGCTTCAGGCTGGCGAAAGCATGTTCCGCGGCCTCGTCCGATGTCGCGCCGAACCCAAGCGCCAGCAAGGCCTTGGTCTCTGTGGCGGAAAAGCCGATCTCGCCCGTCAGCGCGACATTGCCGTCCTCGGCCCGCTGGTATGCAGCGTCGAGCTCACCGGTGTCGTGGAGTTGCTGCCAACCGTCGGAAAAACCGACATAACCGGCCGAGCCGGTGCGCCAGGGCTGCGACGAGGCCAGCGCCAGGCAAGAGCCGCGCCCCGAGGCGAACAGCACGGGCTTTCCCTCGTGCTCGCCGACCCAGGCGGTGTTGCCCATGCCGGCATTGACCAGATGCGGCGCCAGAAGCGCGTAGACGCGGTAGCCACCGGGCACCCCTTTCAGCGCCGTGAAGGTGATTTCCTGCAGCAGAGCCGGGCGCGCCGGGTCGGCGAGGATGCGCTTTTCGATCCGCCAGGCGCCGTCGCTCGCCGTGTTGACCAGCCTGTAGGCGGGCACGCCGTCCTCGAACGGTTCGATCGTATGCACGGCATCGCGTTTCTCTTCCGAAAAATAGCCGCCGGGACCGGTGACGATCAAGCCGAGGTCGCGGGTGCAGGCGCTGTCGACGCGCGGATAGTAGACTTCGTTGAGGATGCCGTGGCTGATCGTAAACCAGATCCGGCCGGCCGGCGAAAGCGACGTTCCGACGCCACTCTTGGCGCTTGATGTCCAGCGCGCCGGGATCCCCGGGGCGCCCGGAGCAACGTTTTGCGTCACTGGCATTCTGTTTCGGTCTCCTGGCCTCCTCCCTAGACCAGGACGCGAACCCTTTACAATCATTGCACCGCAAGTTGATCGGCCGGTCCAACGGCAGGGCAACGAACTCGGGCTGACGGGTTTCTTCGGAGCCTTCGCCCGCCATTGGCTGACGGAGCATCAAGCGAACAACCCGCCTGTGCGGCGGGTCACTGGCGCAAATCAGCACCATGGACAAAAATGTACCATAGCTGAGGTCACCGAGTCAAGAAAAAATTCCTATAGTCAACGGCGCCGTCGTTGACAGCGGCGGCGGCATGCGTCCACTATTTCGCGGCACGGGAGGATCGTGAAAGCAATGGCGGAAGTGTCCCTGGTCCTGATCGACCGGCTGCTGGCGATATCGCGGGCGCTTGCCGGCCATATCGATCCCGGCACGGCGTTCCGCGCGACCGCCATCGAGATCGGCACGCTCATCCCGCACGATCACATGGATCTGGCGGTGCTGTCGCATGACGGCCGCCGGCACGCCTGTTACGAAGCCGGCTTCCACACCAGCTGGAGCGAGCTTGCCCAGCATCCGCTGCCGACCGAAGTCAGCCCGATCCGCTCGGTGCTGTGGGGCGAAGTCCCCTATCTGCTCGCCGACGATGCGTTGAGCGACGAGCGGTTCCATTTCGCCACCGCCATCGATGGTCCGATCTTCGCCGCCAGGCTGCGCAGCCGCATCGTCGTGCCGCTCAGGGCGCGCGGCGGCATCATCGGCGCGCTCAACATCAGCCGGCACGAGGTCGACTGCTACACGCTTGCCGATGTCGCGGTCGCCCAGCAATGCGCGGACCTGATCGCGCCCTACATCTTCGCGCTGATCCAGACCGAGGAGGCGCGCCGCGCCATGTTGGCCGAGAGCGAGGCGCGCAACCGGGTCGAGCTGCTGCGCGTCGGCGCCTCGCAATTGACCGAAGGCATGGAGCGCGAACGGCGGCGCATGGCCATGGACCTGCACGACCAGACGCTTGCCGATCTCGCCCGCATCGCCCGCCAGCTTTCGGCCCTTCGCGGCCAGGGCGTGGCGCGGGCAGCGCAGCTTGCCGATCTCGAGCAGGAGGTCGCCGGCTGCCTGACGGAACTGCGCCACATCGTCGACGACATGCGGCCGAGCGTGCTCGAATTGTTCGGCCTGCGCGACGCGGTCGAGGCGCATCTCAACCGCAGCGTCGCCAGGGCCAAGCCGCCGATCGCCGTGCGCATCGCCGACACCAGCGACGGGGGCGCCGACAGCCTGGCCGAGCCAGTGCGGACCGCGCTCTACCGGATCGTGCAGGAAGCGATCAACAATGCCGTTCGCCATGCCGCGCCGCACCGCATCGACGTGCTGCTGGCGTCGACCGCGAGCGTGCTGCGGGTGATCGTGACGGATGACGGCCAGGGCTGCGGCACTGTCGACCCGGCCGCGTATGGCGGCATCGGCCATATGCACACGCGGGCAGCCCTTATCGGGGCGCGGCTGCGCATCGGCCAGGCTGGCCGCAAGAACGGCGGCACCCGTGTCGTCGTCGAGATCGACCGCCAGCCGTCGCGAGAATTGGCGGCGGCTGCAGCGGTGCCTGGCGAGTTCGCCGTATCGGAGGCCATGTGATGCTTGTGATGATCGCCGAGAATGACGGGCTGCACCGTAGCTTCGCGCGGCGAACGGTGGAGCAGCTGTGGCCCGGCGACGTCGAGGTGATCGAAGCGAGCGACGGCGAGGACGCCATCAACCTGGCGGCCGAACGCGAGCCACTGCATGTCGTGCTCGATTTGCAGATGCCCAAGGCGACGGGAATCGAAGTTGCCAAGGCGATCTGGAACCGTCGCGCCGGCACGCACATCCTGTTCTGGTCGAATTTCGCCGACGAAGCCTATGTGCGCGGCGTGGCGCGCATCGTGCCGCCCGGTTCGGTCTACGGCTATGTGCTCAAATCGGCGACGGAGGAGGGCATGCGGTCCGCGCTGCGCGGGGTTTTCCGCGAAGGCCACTGCATCATCGACCGCGAAATCCGCGGCATCCAGCACCGCGTGCAGGACAAGTTCGAGGGCATCACCGACGGCGAATATGAGAGCCTGATCGACATCGCGCTCGGCCTGACCGACCGGGCGATCGCGGCGCGGCGCGGCCTGTCGATCCGTGGTGCGCAGAGCCGCATCAAGCACTGCTACGACAAGCTCGGCATCGTGCCGGCGGAGGACGGCGCCGGCGATGCTTCCGTGTTCAACTCGCGGACACGGGCGATCTATCTCGCCATGGCGCGTGGCCTGATCAACATCGACGCACTGCGCCGCGAACAGGACCGGCTCGATGCCTGGCTGGCGGAGCACTGAAACAGCGGCGGCCACGCCCCGGAACTTCGGAAGGTCAGGCGCATTGCTAGTGAACGCCAACTCAATGCCTGCGGACCCCAAGTGCGACCCTCAATCACAGATTCATGGCATCTGGTGCGTGAAAGCATAGTCGGCTTCATCAACGACAATGCGCTTAGCCATGGTGCTGCGATGGCTTTCTATGCCACCACCTCGCTGGCGCCGATCTTGCTGATCGTGGTTGCGATTGCTGGTCTCGTCTTCGGCCACGATGCCGCACAATTGGCCTTGTCCGCGCAGATATCAGGGCTCATGGGGCCGGAAAGCGCCGATCTCCTGAAGACTGCGCTGGAAAGTGCATCCGACAGCCTGTACGGCACCTGGGCCGCGATCATAGGGCTGGTCACCTTGCTGGTGGCCGCGTCTGGTGTCTTCGGCGAAATGCAGCAGTCGTTGAACACAATCTGGAAGATCGAACCGCAAGGCAATTCCCTGTCGCGTCTGGTGCGGGCACGGGCCGCCAGCCTGGGGTTGGTGGCCGCACTCGGTTTCCTGTTGCTGGTCTCTCTCATCGCAAGCGCCGCGATTTCGGCACTGGGGGATTTCATCAACGCCTATCTGCCGTTCGGAACGATCATACTCAGCGGAATCAATGGCGTCGTTTCGTTTGCACTTATCTCCGTGATGTTTGCCGCCATCTACAAGGTTTTACCCGATCGAACCCTGGAATGGCGCGATGTGGCAATTGGCGCTGTCGGGACCGCGGCCCTGTTCACATTGGGAAAATCGCTTATCGGCTGGTATATCGGCACCAGCGCGGTTGCGTCTTCGTATGGCGCCGCTGGCGGCCTGCTCGTCATACTGCTCTGGGTTTACTACTCGTCGGAAATTTTCCTCCTCGGCGCCGAGTTCACGCGCGCCTATTCCGTTCGGCACGGCAGCCGGTCCGACCTGGGCACCTTGGTTGACAGCCCTTTACCCGCGCAGCACGACTGAGCTCGAGCACGGCAGGAGTCCAACTCTGCCGGCGTGGTCGTGCTCGTGGCGGTGGCGTGCGCGAGCGCAACCTTGACCGCGCTTTTGCGGAGTGGTCGCCGGCCCTGATCTGACGTCATCGCTATCCTGTGCTCTATAGGCACGGCCGACTGTGCAAACGCACAGTCGGCCGTGCGCTTTGACCCGTATCGGCTCGTCGGTACCGCGCCTACGCTCTGCCCCAACAAGAAGACTATAACGGGAAGCGCTCATGCCATTCGTCACCATGCGGAGTAGCACGGCTGTTCGCGCCGGGAGCCGATGATGTCGGTGTCGGCGCGTGCGCGCCATTCCGGCTTCGACGATGTCGTCGGCGATGCGACCATTGAGACCCTGGCGAGCGGCTTCGGCTTCCTCGAAGGGCCGGTCTGGCACCCCTACGAAAAATGGCTGGTCTTTTCCGACATTCCGGAAAGCCGGATCTATCGCCGCAATGCCGAGGGTGAGATCGAGCTGTTCCGCGCGCCGAGCCACAAGGCCAATGGCAACACGCTGGACCGCCAGGGGCGGCTGGTCACCTGCGAGCACGCAACAAGCCGCGTGACCCGCGCCGAGCCCAACGGCAGCGCGACGGTGCTTGCCACGCACCATCAGGGCAAGCAGCTCAACAGCCCGAACGACATCGTCGTTGCCACCGGCGGATCGATCTACTTCACCGATCCGAGCTATGGCCGGAGGGAATTCTATGGCGTGCCACGGCCACAGGACCTGCCGTTCCAGGGCGTCTACCGCATCGATGGCGATGGCGCCCGGCTGACATTGCTGGCTGACGATTTCGGGCAGCCGAACGGGCTTTGCTTTTCGCTGGACGAGTCGCGGCTGTTCATCAACGACACCGAACGCGGGCATATCAGGGTGTTCGGCGTCGAAGCCAATGGCGACCTCGATGGCGGCGCGGTGTGGGCAGTGACCGAGGGCGAGGGGCCGGGAGCGCCCGACGGCATGAAGATCGACAGCCGCGGCAATCTTTACTGCACCGGACCCGGCGGCATCCACATTTTCGACGCGTCGGGCGCCATTCTTGGCGTCATCCGGACACCTGAAGATTGCGCGAATTTTACCTTCGGCGACGACGATCTGCAAAGCCTCTACATCACCGCGTCGACGACGCTGTACCGGCTCAGGGTGCGCGTGCCGGGATTGAGACTGTTTTGAGCTCGCGACAATCCGTGCTCAAATCAGATTGGGAGTGAGGCCGGGGTCAAAGCCGGTGGGAATGCAGCAGTCAACACATCTGGGAGGATAACGACATGAAGAAACTGTTCGTTCTGGGCGCTCTGGCGGCAATGCTCGCCTCGGGCACGGCGCTGGCCGACACCAGTGGCAAGAAGATCGCTTTTTCCAACAATTATGCAGGCAATTCCTGGCGGCAGGCGATGCTCGACAGCTATGGCATCGTCACCAAGAAGGCGGTCGCCGACAAGATCGTCGGCGCGGCCGACATCTTCACCACCGCCGACAAGGAGGTGCCGACGCAAGCGGCGCAGGTGCAGAACCTGATCCTGCAGGGCTATGACGCGATCGTCATCAACGCGGCCTCGCCGGATGCGCTCAACGGCGCCATCAAACAGGCCTGCGATGCCGGCATCGTCGTCGTCTCCTTCGACGGCACGGTGACCGAGCCTTGCGCCTATCGCGTCGTCGTCGACTTCAAGGACATGGGCAAGCAGGAAATCGAGCAGATGGCCAAGTTCCAGCCCAAGGGCGGCAATCTGCTTGAAATCCGTGGCCTTGCCGGCACCTCGATCGACGATGCCATCCATGCCGGCATCCTCGAAGGCGTCGCCGCCCATCCCGAGTTCAAGATCGTCGGTTCGGTGACCGGCGACTGGGACCAGACGACGGCGCAGAAGGCGGTGGCGACCATCCTGCCGTCGCTGCCCGACATCGTAGGCGTCGTCGACCAGGGCGGTGACGGTTACGGCGCGGCCCAGGCCTTCGCCGCCGCCGGCAAGCCGCGCCCGACCATCATCATGGGCAACCGCCAGGACGAGCTGCAGTGGTGGAAGGAGCAGAAGGACAAAGACGGCTACCAGACCTGGTCGGCTTCGATCGCGCCCGGCGTGTCGTCGCTCGCCTTCTGGGTGGCGCAGCAGGTGCTCGACGGCCGCACCGACATTCCGCACGATCTGCTGGTGCCGTATCTGGCCTTCACACAGGACGATTTCGAGGCCGAGCTGCCGAAGATCCCCAAGGGCGGCGTCGCCAGCCACGAATACACGCAGGAAGACGCGATCGCGGCCATCAAAGCCAACATCAAGTGAGCCTTGAACAAGCGTTGCCCTCCGGATCATCGGGCGGATATCGTTGAGCATGCCTGAAGGGACCGCTGACATCATCAGACTGAACGGCGCCGAAAAGCATTTCGGCGCCGTTCGCGCACTGGGTGGCGTGGATTTCCATGTCGGCCCCGGCGAGTGCGTTGGTCTCGTCGGCCACAATGGCGCCGGCAAATCGACGCTGATGCACATGGTGGCGGGCACGCTGGTGCCCGACAGCGGCAAGATCGGCGTGCATGGCGACACCGAGGACAATTACTCGGTGTCGCGCGCGCAGCAACTCGGCATACGCTGCGTCTTCCAGGAACTGTCGCTGTGCCCCAATCTCAGCGTCGCCGAGAACACGCGCATCAACCACGCTTCGCTGCGCGGGCTCAGTTGGCGGCGCAAGGCGGCCGAGCTGATCGCTGCCAAGCTCGACGAGATCTTTCCGGGCCACAGCAGTTCGGCGTCCGATATTGTCGGCGACCTGTCGATCGGTCGGCGCCAGATGGTGGAAGTGGCGCGCGCCTTCACCGTCACCCAGGATCGTCTCGACCTCGTCATCCTCGACGAGCCGACATCGTCGCTCGATGCGCATACGGCGGGCCAATTGCTGGCCTTCGTCCGCCGCTTCGTCGCCGGTGGCAAAAGCTGCATCCTGATCTCGCATGTGCTGGGCGAGGTGCTGCGCAATGCCGATCGCATCGTGGTGATGCGCGACGGCAAGGTGGTTGTCGCTGACGCGGCAGATGCCTTCGACCGCGACCGGCTGGTGACGGCGATGGGCGGAGCGGAAGCGCGCCAGAAGATCGCGGCGCAAATCGCTGCCGCCAAGCCCACCGCCAGTCCGTTGCGGGTCCGGGCGCGGCCCGCCGCGCAGAAGGACGGCACCGACCTCGTCGCCTGTGCCGGTGAAATCATCGGCCTTGCCGGGTTGGCTGGCCACGGCCAGACCGACCTGCTGCTGGCGATCTTCACGGCTGCATCGCGCGCCCGGGCCGGTATCGAGGTGACCGCACCGGTGGCGCTGGTCGCCGGCGACCGCCAGTCGGACGGCATCTTTCCGCAATGGTCGATCGCTGAGAACATCGGCATCCGCTCGCTGGCGCGGCTGCGCAGCGGGCTGCTGATCTCGCCGCAGCGCGAGGCCGAACTCGCTGCATTCTGGCAGAAGAAGATCGGCATCCGCACGCCCGATATGAACAACAACATTTTCTCGCTGTCGGGCGGCAACCAGCAGAAGGCGCTGTTTGCGCGCGCGCTCGGCTCGGATGCACAGATCGTGCTGATGGACGACCCGATGCGCGGCGTCGACATCGGCACAAAGCTGGAGGTCTACGACCTCGTGCGCGAAGAGGCTGCCCGAGGCCGCACCTTCCTCTGGTACACCACGGAAACCGAAGAGCTCGACAATTGCGATCACATCTATGTCTTCAAGAACGGCCGCATCGTCGCCAATCTGCGCCGCGACGAGTTGACCGAAGAGAAGATCATCCAGTCCTCATTCGGCGATGCGGCCTGAGATGACGGCCGCCAGCCTCGACACCGCCGCCAGGACGTCCGCCGAGCGAGGCGCACTGGCCCGTGCCCGTCTGTTGCGCGGGCTGCTGCCGGCGCTGTCGCTGGCGCTGGTGCTGCTCGCCATCGCCTGGCTCAACCCGCGCGCCATCAGCTATTTCGGCTTCAGCCTGATGCTCAATTTGGCGATCCCGATCGCGCTGGCGACCATCGCGCAGATGTTCGTTATCGCCGGAAACGAGCTCGACCTGTCGATAGGCACCTTCGTCGGCTTCGTCGGCTGCGTCACGGCGACCTGGCTGAAGGACGCGCCGCTCATCGGTGCCGTCATCCTGCTCGGATCGATCGGTGTCTATGCACTGCTCGGCGCGCTGATCCATCTGCGCAATCTGCCGTCCATCGTGGTGACGCTCGGCATGAGTTTCGTCTGGCAGGGGCTTGCCATTCTCGTCTTGCCCAAACCGGGCGGCAAGGCGCCGGACTGGCTGCTCGGGCTGATGGCGTTCAAGCCGCCCTTCATTCCGTTCCCGATCATCGCCGCGCTGCTGATCGGCCTCATCGTTCATTTCGGCCTGATGCGCACTTCCTATGGCGTGATCCTGCGCGGCTCCGGCGGCAATCCGGCGGCACTCGGCCGCGCCGGCTGGTCGCTGCTCAAGACCAAGATCGTGCTGTTTGCGCTGGCCGGTCTGTTCGGCGTGCTGTCCGGAATGGCGCTGATCGGCATCACCACCTCGGCCGACGCCAATATCGGCAACGGCTACACGCTGCTGGCCATCGCCGGCGTCATCCTCGGCGGCGGCGAATTCGTCGGCGGCCGGGTGTCGCCGATAGGTGCTGTGATCGGCGCGCTGACGCTGGCGCTGGCGGCCTCGCCGCTGCTCACCTTCATGCACATTCCACCCGATTGGCAGGTTGCCGCCAACGGCGCCATCCTCATCATCGTGCTGGCGGCGCGGGTGCTGATCAGCCGCAAGGAGAGGTGAGCGATGACATCGGTGAAATCGCTGCTCGCCAAACCCTGGATCTGGTCGTTCATTGGCGCGCTTCTGGTGTGGCTGGCGACCATCGCCTTCACCGGCGGTTATGGCGCCGGCGGCATGGTCACCGCGGCCCTGTCGCTGGCGGTGTTCACGGTCATTGTCGGCGTCGGCCAGATGTTCGTCATCACGCTGGGACCGGGCAATGTCGACCTGTCGCTGCCGGCCAATATCGGCCTTGCCAGCGCCGTCGCGATGAAAGTGATGGACGGCAATGATTCCATGATCGCGGTCGGGCTGCTGGCGGCGCTTGCCTGCGGGGCGGCGATCGGCGCCGCCAACTACCTGCTGATCTGGGCGCTGCGCATCCCACCGATCATAGCCACTTTGTCGGCCAGCTTCATCATCCAGTCGATCGACATCAGCTACGGACGCGGCTTGCAGATCAAGCCGCCGCCGGGCTTCGCCGATTTCGCCAACCGGCAGATACTGGGCATTCCGGTGCTGGCGATCCTCACCGTGCTGTTCACCATCGGTGCGGCGGTCGCCCTGCAGCGCATGATCTATGGCCGCTCGGTGCTGGCGATCGGCCAGAATATCCGCGCCGCCTGGCTCGCCGGCGTCAATGTCGGCCGCATCCGTTTCCTCACCTACACGCTGTCTGGTGCGCTCGGCGGCATCGACGGCGCGCTGCTCGCCGGCTATTTCCGTGGCGCCAATGTCGATATCGGCAATGAGTATCTGCTGGCCTCGATCGCGGTCGTCGTCATCGGCGGCACGTCGGTCGCCGGCGGCAAGGCCAATGTGCCCGGGGTCTGGGGCGCGGCGCTGTTCCTGGTGCTGCTTTTGACCATGCTCAACACGTTTGGGGTGAGTGCCGGCGTAAGGCTGCTGCTGACGGGGCTGATCATTGTCGGGGTGATCACGGCGGCGGGCGGGCAGAAGGCGCCGCGGTAGGCTCCGCCTTCGTCGTCCCAGGCCTGTAATTATTGTGCCAGGCCGACATCCGGTTCCCTTCGACGTCATGGCGCTGTAAATCCCGTTCGCGCGGCCACGGCCGCTGAATAGCGCTGGGAGGTTTGCGTGTCCGATTTCGTGAAGGTCAGCCGTGACGGCGACGTCGCCGTCGTCACTATCGACAACCCGCCGGTCAACGCGCTGAGTTTTCATGTTCGCGAACCGCTGATGCAGGCGCTGGTTGAGTTGCGCGACGATGCTTCGGTTGCCGCCATCGTCATTGCATGCGCCGGCCGGACGTTTGTCGCTGGCGCCGACATCACCGAATTCGGCAAGCCGATGCAGCAGCCGGAGCTGCGCGCCATCGTGGCTGTGCTGGAGACCATCGCCAAGCCGACGGTGGCCGCCATCCACGGCACCGCGCTCGGCGGCGGGCTGGAGCTGGCGCTCGGCTGCCATTTCCGCGTCGCCGATGCCGGCGCCAAGCTCGGCCTGCCGGAGGTGAAGCTCGGCCTGCTGCCGGGGGGCGGCGGCACGGTGCGGCTGCCGCGCCTGGTCGGCGCGGTGAAGGCGCTCAGGATGATCGTCTCCGGTACGCCGATCGGTGCGACCGAGGCGCATGCCGCCGGTCTCGTCGATGCCGTCTTCGAAGGCGATCTGACGACGCATGCCGTGAACTTCGCCAGGGAAATTGCCCGCAAGGGTGGCCCCTTCACGCCAGTGCGCGATCGCAATGAGGGGCTCAAGGAGACCGACCTCGTGGCTTTAGACGCCGAGGCTGCGGACCTCGCTAGGAAGGCGCGCGGGCTCGAGGCGCCGATCGCCTGTGCGCTGTCGGTGCGCAATGCCGTCACGCTGCCCTTCGATGCGGCGCTGGCGGCGGAACGTGCGTTGTTCGTGAAACTGGTCGGCAGCGACCAGTCGCGGGCGCAGCGGCATTTGTTCTTCGCCGAACGTGAGGCGGCAAAGGTTTCGGGAAAAGACATCGTCAAGCGCAGGATTGCCCGCGTCGGCGTCATCGGCGCCGGCACGATGGGCGGCGGCATCGCCATGGCCTTCGCCAATGGCGGCTATCCCGTGACTTTGCTGGAAACCAGCCATGAGGCATTGCAGCGCGGCTTGGCGACGATCGACAGAAACTACTCGGTGTCCGTCACGCGCGGTTCGCTAAGCGAAGTCGCCAAGCGCGAGCGGCTCGCCCAGTTCAAGGGCTCCACCGATTATGCCGATCTCGCCGATTGCGACCTGATCGTAGAGGCGGTGTTCGAGGACATGGCGGTCAAGAAGGAGGTGTTCGGCAAGCTCGAAGCGGTGGCCAAACCGGGCGCGATCCTCGCCACCAACACCTCCTATCTCGACATCAACGAAATCGCCGCCTCGACCTCGCGGCCGCAGGACGTGCTCGGCCTGCATTTCTTCTCGCCGGCCAATGTCATGAAGCTCCTGGAGATCGTGCGCGCCGACAAGACCGCGCCCGATGCGCTGGCGACCGTCGTCGACCTGGCGCGGCGGATCGGCAAGGTGGCCGTTGTCGTCGGCGTCTGCCACGGCTTCGTCGGCAACCGCATGCTGGCCGCGCGCGGCTCGGAATCGGAAGCGCTTCTTCTGGAAGGCGCGACGCCCAGCCAGATCGACCAGGTCTTCACCGATTTCGGCTGGCCGATGGGGCCTTTCCAGATGGGCGATCTCGCCGGTCTCGACATCGGCTGGCGCAACCGCAAGGCGCGTGGCCTGTCGGCCGTGATCGCCGACACGCTGTGCGAACAGGGGCGTTTCGGCCAGAAGACCGGCAGAGGTTTCTACCTCTACGAGGCTGGCGCGCGCACACCGGTGCCGGATCCCGAGGTTGAAGCGCTGATCTGCGACAAGGCCGCGGAGAAGGGCATCGCGCCGCGCGCGATCAGTGCGGAGGAAATCATCGAGCGCACGCTTTACCCCCTGGTCAACGAGGGCGCCAAGATCCTTGAGGAAGGCATAGCGGCCCGTGCGTCCGACATCGATGTCGTCTGGGTCAATGGCTACGGCTTTCCCATCGGCAAGGGCGGGCCGATGTTCTGGGCTGGCCTCGAAGGCCCGGCCAAGATCATCGAGCGGCTCGAATACTGGCATCAACGGACAGGCAAGGACGTGTTCAAGCCGGCGCCGCTGCTGAAGCAGATGGCCGAGACCGGATCGTGGAACGGCGACGCGATAGCCTGATCAAACGTCATGGGCAAGCCACCCAATTGTCGAGGTCTGCGCTGCCCCTCATCGCCCTGCCGGGCGTTCGTTGTTCGAAAAGCCAAGCAGTTGGCTTT
>NZ_RZTB01000136.1:0-3502 GCF_003997735.1 Mesorhizobium sp. M7A.F.Ca.MR.148.00.0.0
CGCACGCTGTTCATGTGGTTTCGGTCATTCAGGCGGAGGTCGCAGACAAGGTGCCCCTGCGCGCGCAAGCGCTTTCCGAAGTCGGCGGCCTGCTGGTGAAAAGGTGACGTTTCCTGATCTCCGACGAGGATGGTCGCTGCCGTCTCCGGGTCATGCCACCGCGTCATTGGGGTGAAGGCAGCTGCCTCATCATCGGTGATTCCGATTAGCGGCTGGAGGAAGGACGTCTGAAGGGGCTTGAGGTCGTAAAGGCCGCCCAGCAGCAGCGCCGCACGTATGCGTGATGGCATTGGCGTCTTTTCGAACAGGAATGTGGCCAGGTGCGCACCCGCCGAATGACCACTTACGCTTAGCCGGGCAGGGTCACCGCCATAGGCGGCTATATTGTCCAGCACCCATTGTTTGGCACGCCGGATCTGGTCGACGATTGCCGCCATCCTGACTTCAGGCATCAGCGCATAGTCGACGATGACCGCGATCGCCCCAGCTTTGGTGACTGTGTTCGCTACATACGAATAGTCGCTCCTGGAGAACATGCGCCAGTAGCCACCATGGATGAAGATGTGCACGGGAAGGTCCCTGCGCTCGCCGGGCGGAAAGAACAGGTCCAATCTTTCGGCTTCGTCCTCGCCATAGGCGATACCAGCCGACATCGGCAGGGTAGCCCGGGTTTCGGCGCTGCGGCTTACTATGTCGGCCACGATATCGTCAAAGTCGGCCACATGGTCGCGCGTGCGGAAAGGGTCGTTTGACATGACTGCCGGTTCAGAAGGTGACGGCAATATATTTAGCCTCCATGAACTCGGCGATGCCGTGGTGCTGGCCGCCTTCGCGGCCAAGGCCGCTCTGCTTGACGCCTCCGAAAGGTGCTGCCGGATCCGACATCAGTCCCCGGTTGAGGCCGATCATGCCGGCCTCGATCCCCGACGCCACCCGCATGCCGCGCCCAACATCGCGTGTATATATGTAAGCGGCCAGGCCATATTCCGTGTTGTTGGCATGTGCGATGGCCTCGGCCTCGGTGTCGAAGCGCGTGATGGGTGCCACGGGGCCGAAAATCTCCTCGTGCGCCATCTCCGCATCGGGCGGCACATCGGACAGCACTGTGGGCGGATAGAAGAACCCTTCTTCCTCCGAAATCGCCCCGCCGCAAAGCACCTTGGCCCCCCGGCCCACGGCGTCCTTGACCAGGCGGTCGATCTTGTCGACAGCCTTTCTGGTGATCATCGGCCCGCATTCTGTGTCTGCATTCGGTCCCGCTCCCACCTTAAGTGCCGCCATGCGCTTGCGGAGCCCGTCGGCAAAAGCATCATAAATTCCCGATTGTACATAGAGGCGATTGGCGGCGGTGCAGGCTTCGCCGGCGTTGCGCATCTTGGCGATCATCGCGCCGTCGAGGGCGGCGTCGAGTTCGGCATCGTCGAAGACGACAAACGGGGCATTGCCGCCGAGTTCCATCGAACACGAAATGACATGCTTTGAAGCCTCGCCGAGCAAGGTTCGGCCGACACCCGTCGACCCCGTGAAGGACAGTTTCCTGACGCGTGGATCGGCGAGCATGGCCGAAGTCAGCGGCCCGGGACTGGTCGTGGTCAGCACGTTGACGACGCCGGCAGGCACGCCGGCTTCGCTGTAGAGTGCCGCCAGCGCATAGGCCGTCAGCGGTGTTTCACTTGCCGGCTTCAGGACGACAGTGCAGCCTGCCGCCAGCGCCGGCGCGATCTTGCGGGTCGCCATAGCGGCCGGAAAATTCCACGGTGTGATCAGCACGCAAATTCCGATCGGCTCATAATCGACCACGATGCGATTGCTGCCGGAGGGCGCGGTGCCGAACTCACCGGTGATGCGGACCGCTTCCTCAGCATTCCAACGGAAGAACTCGGCGGCGTACGCCACTTCGCCGCGCGCGTCGCGCAGCGCCTTGCCATTCTCCAGGGAGATCAGCATGGCAAGCGTTTCGGAGCGTTCGACCATGAGCTCAAAACAGCGCCGAAGGATTTCCGAGCGTTTGCGCGGCGCAGTTTCCCGCCATCCCTTAGCTGCTTTGGCCGCGGCCGCGACGGCGGCGGTGGCGTCCTCGACCGTCGCATCGGGAACTGCCGCGATCACCGCCCCGGAGGAGGGATCGACGACATCGATGAGCCGACCGTCGGAGGACGGCCGCCAAGTGCCGTCGATGTAAAGTCCGTGCGAAAAACCGCGCACGTCATAGCCATCCTGGTCGAGTTGCTGAGCCTTCAAATTCATCGCTTTGTTCCGTTTTTCACATAACGCAGGCTGCGAGGTCGCCGTCATGGGCAGCCTGGACGAGGCGTCGCATCGTGCCGAGATCGAAGGCACGCGGATTGTTCTTGATCAGGCGGTCGATGCCGAGCGCTTGCTCGGCTGTCCAGTCAAGCTTATCGGCGGGGAGGCCTAAATCCGCCAGTGTCGGCGTAATACCGATCGCCGCGAACAATCGCCTGATCTCCTCGATTGTGGCGGCTGCCATCTCGGCGGCGGTTCTGGCCTTGGTCTCCAAGCCAAGTGCCGCGCCGATCTCTGCCATCTCGTGAGCGGCGACGCGGCTGTTATAGGTCATCACGTAAGGCATCATTGTCGCCACGCCCAAACCATGGGCGGTGTGGGTGAGGGCGCCTGCCGGATATTGCACGGCATGTGCCGCCGCCGTGCCGGCGGTGCCGAACGCGCAGCCCGCCGCCAGAGCGCCCATCATGACATCGGCGCGCGCGTCGGCATCGGTGCCGTCGCTGCAGGCTTTCTCCAGGCTCCTGCCAAGCAGTTTTATCGCGAGCAACGCGAAATGGTCGGTCAGCGCAGTCTTGCCGATGAAGACATGCTGTTGCGGCAGATTGGGGTCTTCACCGCGCCGCATAGCGGTGAAGGCCTCGATCGCATGGGTCAAAGCGTCGGCGCCGGCGATCGCGGTCAGGCCAGGCGGACAGGTCATTGTCAACTCGGGATCGCACAGAGCGACGGCGGCGATAAGGTGAGGGCTCGATATGCCCACCTTGAGCGTCCGGTCCGGGTCGGAAATCACCGCGACCGGCGTCACCTCGGAGCCGGTGCCGGCCGTGGTGGGTACGGCGATCAGCGGCAGTGTCGGACCCGGCACCTTGAACTCCCCGTAATAGTCCTGGAGCTTGCCGCCATGGCTGAGAAGCAGGGTGGCGCATTTGGCGAAATCGAGACAGCTGCCGCCGCCGATGCCGATCACCATGTCCGGCCTGAACCCCTTCGCTTCCTCGACACAGATGCCGACCGTGTCGCGTGGCACGTCGGGCAGAACACGATCATGCACCAGAACCTCGATCGAGGCTGACTGAAGGGACTTGATGATGTCGGCGAATACCATTGTGCCCGCGAAACGCTCATCGGTGCAGACCAGCGCGCGTCGGCCGAACCGGGCGGCGACCGTCGGCAGCACAAGGCGCTGCCCCTTCCCGAACAGGATTTCACGCGGCAACCGCAGGGCGGCGAAGAGGGTCATGATCGGTCCTTT
>NZ_RZTB01000136.1:3580-13611 GCF_003997735.1 Mesorhizobium sp. M7A.F.Ca.MR.148.00.0.0
CATATCCGCTTTAAAATCGTATAGGATATAGGATTGCATCGACGGAACCATCGTGTTAGCAGTCCTCACTGTCAAGAGGCAAAATATGCAGACCGCAAACTTACCCGACCCAAGCGACGCCACCATTGGAGCTGGTCGCATCCAGCGCGCCAACAGTCTCGTCGAAGATGTCTATGAAGCCATCTTCGCGCAGTTGATGGCGCTGAAGATCCCGCCAGGCTCACGTATTACAGTCGACAGCCTGGTCAAGGAATTCAACGTCTCGCACACGCCGATCCGCGAAGCCCTTGGCCGGCTCGAAGGCGAAGGCCTCGTGCTCAAGACGCATTTGATCGGTTATCGTGCCGCACCCCAGATCACCCGGCGCCGTTTCGACGAATTGTACGAAATGCGTCTGCTGCTCGAACCGCACGGCGCCGCGAAGGCCGCCGCAATGATGGACGAGGCCAAGCTCAATGTGTTGCTCGAAGCCGCCGGCGTGATGTCACGCCGCGAAGGCAAGGATGATCGCGTACGCTATTCGAACTTCGCCAGGCAGGATGCGATCTTCCACGACAAGATCTTGGAGTTTTCTCAAAACGAACTCATCCGCGAGACGTTGAGCCACCAGCACACGCACTTCCACATCTTCCGCCTGATGTTTCATGCACGTGTGACCGAAGAGGCACTTGACGAACACGAGGCGATTCTTGCCGCGTTCGGCTCTGCCGATCCCGATGCCGCCGCAAAGGCGATGCGCATCCATATAGAGCACTCGCGCGATCGCCTGCTCCCGGCATTCGATTGAGGTCGGAACGGATGTCCATTGCCGCGAATATCGCCGGGGAGGGCGGGAGCACGTTGTCCAGCAATGCGCATGGTTCGCTCGAACCGGTGCTGCGCGCCCAGCAATTGTCCAAGCAATACGGCCCGGTGACGGTGTTGTCGGACATCACCCTAGACGTCCTGCCCGGTGAGATCCACGCCATCATTGGCGAGAACGGTGCCGGCAAGTCGACGTTGATGCGGCTGCTGTCCGGCTATGTCGAGCCAAGCCACGGCACTTTGTCGATGAACGGACATGCGGTGAAATTTGCCAAGCCCAGCCAGGCACAGGATGCCGGTATCGCCTTGGTCCATCAGGAGATCCTGCTCGCAGAGGGGCTCACGGTCACCGACAATCTGTTTCTCGGGCGAGAGCTTTCGCGTGGCCTGGTCGTGGATGACCGCACCATGCGCCGGCTGGCAGCCGAGAAACTGGCGCAGATCGGCTGCGCGGTCTCGCCAAGGGCACTGGTGCGCGACGTCTCGCTGGCAGACCGGCAGATGGTGCAGATCGCTCGCGCTCTGCTTGACGACTATAAATTGGTTATCTTCGACGAGCCGACCGCCGTTCTGACCGGTGGCGAGGTCGAGCGCCTGCTGGAGATCGTCCTGCGACTGAAGGCTCACGGCATCGCCGTGCTGTATATCAGCCACCGGTTGGACGAGGTGCAACGGGTGGCCGACAAGGTGACCGTTCTGCGCGACGGCAAGATGGTCGGCACCTATCCCGGCAAGACGCTGAGCCAGATGGATATGGCGCGGCTGATGGTCGGTCGCGAACTGGCCGCACTCTATCCTGAAAGGACCGCAGCGCCTTCGGATGTACCGATGCTGAGCGTGAGGAACGCCTCCGTTCCCGGCTATGCGGAGGACGTGTCGTTCACGGTCCACAAAGGCGAGATCCTCGGGTTCGCCGGCATGGTCGGCGCTGGCCGAACCGAACTCTTCGAGGGCATTATCGGCCTGCGCCCGGCGGCCGCCAAGGTCGAACTTGAGGGCAAGTCGATCCATTTCCAATCGCCGCGCGCGGCGATCGACGCCGGCGTCGGTTACCTGACCGAGGATCGCAAGGGCAAGGGACTGCTGCTGCAGGAGCGCCTGGCGCCTAACCTGACGCTGTCGGCGCTCGGTGTGTTCCATCCCGCCCTCTCGATGGGTCGGCGCCGCGAAGCGGAGGCCCTGGAACAGGCCGTGGAGGCATACGACATCAGGCTGAAGAGCCTCGGCGCCAAAGCGGGCCAGCTTTCCGGGGGCAATCAGCAGAAGCTGCTGCTGGCGAAGGTGCTGCTGACCGATCCTTCGGTGGTCATTATCGACGAGCCCACGCGTGGCATCGACATCGCCAACAAGGCGCAGATCTATGCCTTCATCCAGGAGCTTGTGGCGAAGGGCAAGGCCTGCATCGTCATCTCTTCGGAGATGCAGGAATTGATCGGCATCTGCGACCGCATCCTGGTGATGCGCGAAGGCCGCATCACCGGCGAGGTCAGCGGCGCCGAAATGACCGAAAGCAACGTGGCGGTACTGGCGACCAGTGGCCCCAAGCTAGGGCCAAAAGCCAAGGGAGGCACAGAATGGCTGTCATGACCGAATCCGCACCCGGGCGTCGCGCCCTGGATCTCAATGTCAGTTGGACCGACATCGGACCCTTCCTTGCGCTGGCGGCCCTCCTGGTCGTGGGTTACCTCATCAACCCCGATTTCCTGTCCGCCACCAATCTCGCCAACGTCATCACTCGCAGCGCCTTCATCGCCATTATCGCGGTCGGCGCGACATTTGTGATCTCGTCCGGCGGGCTCGATCTTTCCGTCGGCTCGATGGCCGCCTTCATCACCGGCATCACCATCATGTTCATGAACACGGTGGCGCCGCATGCCGGTATCTGGGCTATTCCCGCCGGCATGGCGGTGGCGATCCTGGTCGGCCTGCTGTGCGGGCTTGCCAACGGCCTCATCGTCACGGTCGGCAGGATCGAACCGTTTATCGCCACGCTGGGCACGATGGGGATTTTCCGGGCGCTGATAACCTATCTGACCGACGGCGGCACGATACCGATCGACCGATCGCTGCGCGAGGCCTACCGGCCTGTCTATTTCGGCACGGTTGCCGGCATCCCGGTTCCAATCCTCATATCCATCGCCGTCGCCGCAGTCGCATCCTTCATCCTGTACAAGATGAAATACGGCCGCAAATGCGCGGCGGTCGGCGCCAATGAGGATGTCGCCCGTTATTCCGGCATCTCGGTGATCAGGACACGGACCGTCGCCTATATCGTCCAGGGTGTCTGCGTGGCCATTGCCGCGATCTGCTACGTGCCGCGCCTGGGCGCCGCAACGCCGACGACCGGACAGCTTTGGGAACTGCAGGTCATCACCGCAGTGGTGATCGGCGGCACCGCGCTGCGCGGCGGCAAGGGCCATGTGTGGGGAACAGTCGCCGGCGCCGTCATCCTGGAGCTCATCGCCAACCTCATGGTGCTGTCGGACTTCGTCTCCGAATACCTCGTCGCCGCTGTTCAGGGCGTCATCATCATCATCGCCATGCTCATCCAGCGGTTTTCGAATTCGAAATAGCGCCGCGTCCGGACCACGCGGATCAACGTTCTTGTAGGTCCAAGGGAGAAGACAATGTTCAGTAGAAAATGGATTGCGGCGGCGACACTTGGCGCGCTGCTGCTGGCCGGCCAGGCCATGGCGCAAGACAAGAAGGTCATCGCGGTGTCGATACCGGCAGCCGACCACGGTTGGACGGCGGGCATCGTCTATCACGCACAAGCGGCGGCCAAGGAAATCAATGCCGCGTTCCCGAACGTCGAAGTGGTCGTGAAGACGTCGCCGTCGGCGGCGGAGCAGGTCAGCGCGCTTGAGGACCTGTCGGCCAGCCGCAAGCTGGACGCTTTGGTGATCCTGCCTTACAGCTCGGAAGAGTTGACTCAGCCGGTCAAGGCTATCAAGGACATGGGCACGTTCATCACCGTCGTCGATCGCGGTCTGACTGACGCCTCCGTCCAGGATCTTTACCTCGCCGGCGACAATATCGCGGTTGGCACCAACACAGCCAAGTTCATGATCGACAAGCTCGGCGGCAAGGGCGACGTCGTTGTGCTGCGCGGCATTCCGACCGTCATCGACGACGAGCGCATCAAGGGCTTCCAGGACACGATCAAGGGTACGAACCTGAAAGTCCTCGACATCCAATACGCGCATTGGAACAGCGACGAGGCCTTCAAGCTGATGCAGGACTATTTGGCCAAGTACCCGCATATCGATGCGGTCTGGGCCAATGACGACGACATGCTGCTTGGCGTGCTCGAAGCGGTCAAGCAATCGGGCCGGACCGATATCAAGCTGGCGCTCGGTGGCAACGGCATGAAGGACATCGTCAAGAAGGTGATCGACGGCGACGCCATGACGCCGGTCGAGACGCCATATCCGCCGTCGATGATCAAGACCGCGATCTACATGACCGTCGCCAACCTGATCGGCCAGGCACCTGTCCGTGGCACCGTCAAGCTCGACGCGCCGTTGATCACCCAAGCCAACGCCAAGGAATACTATTTCCCTGACTCGCCATTCTAACCCTATCCGATTTCACCGAAAGGCAGGGCGCGGTCTGCGCCTTGCCTAGCTCAAACACTGAGAGGAAGAGCCATGCCAGGCAAAAAGATACTGATGCTGACCGGTGAGTTCACCGAAGAATACGAAATCTTTGTCTATCAGCAAGCCATGGAAGCCGTCGGTCACACCATCCACGTGGTATGCCCGGACAAGAACGCCGGAGATCTGATCAAGACCTCGCTGCACGACTTCGAGGGCGACCAGACCTACACCGAAAAGCTCGGCCACTATGCGCTGATCAACAAGACTTTCTCGGAAGCTGAGAGGCAGCTCGATCAATATCATGCCGTCTACTGCGCGGGCGGCCGCGGCCCGGAATACATCCGCACCGACAAGCGCGTGCAGGCGATCGTGCGCCATTTCCACGAGGCCAAGAAGCCGATCTTCACCATCTGCCACGGTGTGCAGATCCTGATCGCTGTCGACGGCGTGGTGCGTGGCAAGAAGGTCGCAGCCCTCGGCGCCTGCGAGCCTGAAGTGACACTGGCGGGTGGTACCTACATCGACCTGTCGCCGACCGAGGCCTATGTGGACGGGACAATGGTTTCTGCCAAAGGCTGGACGGCGCTTGCTGCGTTCATCCGCGAATGTTTGAAGGTGCTGGGAACGGAAATCCGCCACGCGTAAGCTTCTGGAACCGACGCATTCCCCAAGGGATGCGTCGGTTCTCTTCAATAGCGCCTCCATATCCATATCAATTCGGTCGGGATCGCGGCTGTCGAGCGCACCGGTATAGGCGAGATGCTCAAGGAGTGCCGCCTGGTTGCGCTGCTTTCGTCCTTCTTGTGCTGGCGCGCGGCGCTGTTTCGGCGTCCGGATTAGAGGTCGTGTCGTCGACCGTGCGGCCCGTCGTCGCCCCAAGCGATCACGCTCGGTGCCGAGGTCCGGTGAACAAGTTCCCACAAAACCTTCTGACGACCGTTCGATCGGCGCTCAGGCGCGACGTCACCATGAAAGCGGGATGCGCCTGAGTTCAGGCCTGCGTCAGTCAAGCTGGCATCGCGGGCAAATGGTCTCCCGGCGTCCGGGTTGGTCATCGGCCTGACGAAAAGAACGGCGTCTAGGAACGATTCCGGCCGGCTGCCGTTGCCTAACATTAGATATCTCTTATGGAAGTTGCGAAATGCCGCTGTGTCAGAATCTATGCCCTCTTGAAATGACTTTCAAATGCCCGCGTTGCGGATTGGCTTTGCTGAAACCCGGGCGCTGGTTTCAGGTTGCATCCAAATATCGCTGCGAGGGATGTCACAGCGAAATCCGGATTACTTATCCCGACAAGATTGCACTGTTCCAGAAGTATGCGGCGCAGCGCGAGGCTCCACCTCCGCCAAAGCATAGCTCAGTCCTGACCAAGTCATTCAGCGGCTAGGCCATGGTCCTGCCAGGGGCGGCGGGGCGACTGAACGCTGACTGCCGGCGGCAGGGTTGCCTGTTGCATGGAACGAAATCCGTTCCCTGCGGTTGGAAGGTCATGCCTCCAGCTACACGCAATTGAACCGGCCATGCCCTGCAGTCAGGAGCAGTGATGCAAACATACCTGGTAGAGCAAATGGAAGGGGACGACGTGGTTGCGGCGAGTAATGTCAATGCGTCCAGCCCGTTCACGGCGGCGACCATATCAACAGGACGCCAGGTTACCCTGCGGACATGGGAAAACAACTGGGTTCGTGTCACGGATGAGCTTGGAGGGGAAGTATTCGCATATTGCTTCGTTTCAGGCACTGGCGGAGCGGACCGCAGCGCACAGCCCGACACTTCGGTAAGGTAGCACAGCCGAGCGAGCGCAGGCTGGCATGCTCAACTTCGAACGATTTAAGCGATCAAGACTGCCTCGCGCATCATCCGAATGATTGATGAAAAGATCATGCCGCGGGGCGATAAGCGGCAACAATCCTAGCGTGGGGCCCTTATGTCTCTGGCGCATTTAGAATCTTCGAGGGCGATTCAAACGGTGCAGGCTGACTACCAAGCGGTGGTCTCTTGTCGATGGTCAAAAGTTCCCGATCATGCTCTTGACGAGGGCGGGCTCGTTCTACGTCTGCATCAACGGATGGGAACTGGCTTCGTCGATATTCCGGTCTTTGATCACCTGAGGGAAATCGCCGGGCGTTATTCCGAGAAATTAGCCGCCAGCGACGGCACCAACCGACTGACCTATTCCGAGCTTTTTCGGGCGGTCGAGGCCTTGGCCAGCCGGATTGAAGCCGTCGTTCCCGACGGAAATGCGGTTGGAATACTTCAGGCCAACTCGGTCTGGTACACCGTTGCCATGCTGGCCAGCATGGCATCCGGTCGACCGTCGGTGCCGCTTAACGTGCGAGATCCGGACTCGCGCATCAACGAAATCGTCGCCGACGCGAGGCTCTCCGCCATAATTGGCGACAAAGGCCTCCACGGCCTTGATCTGCCCCAGCACGTTGCCCGGATCGATATAGCGCAATCGTTGCAGGCAACGCTTCGTCCAGCTGGACACCGTACCGTTTCTGTCGATGCACCGGCAATCGTGCTTTATACCTCCGGCAGCACGGGCCGCCCCAAGGGAATTGTCAACAGCCAGCGGAGCTTGCTGTGCCGGGTGCAGCAATATGTCGACGCGTGCCACATCAATGCGCAGGATGTTTTCTTGCCCCTGACCGGCCCGGCAACCATCGCCGGTTGTCGGGAAATACTTGCTGCTCTTCTTACGGGTGCTACGTTGCAGCTTGTGGAGGTCGAAGCCGTCGGCCTGCGCGCGGTTCGCGGCCGCATGCAATCGGAAGGCGTGACGATCACCTATCTGGTGCCGGCATTGCTTCGCGCTCTCCTGGCGGATGAGCCCGCGGACGCCTTTGGTTCACTCAGGGTTGCCCGAATTGGAGGCGAGAAGGTGTCCTCGGCCGACATCCGCCTGGTGCGCAAGGCTGTCCCGCCAAATTGCTTGGTGCAGATCGGCTATTCATCGACGGAAACGACTGGATCGCAGTGGTTCTTACCGCACGATTGGCCGGAATTCGATTCTTCAGCTCCCGTCGGTTGGCTGCTTCCGGGAATCAGCTTCGCGATTGTCGATGAAGAGGGTTACCCGGTTCTTGCCGCACGATTGGCCGGAATTCGATTCCTCAGCTCCCGTCGGTTGGCTGCTTCCGGGTATCAGCTTCGCGATTGTCGATGAAGAGGGTTACCCGGTTCAGCCCGGCAAGATCGGAGAACTGTTGATCAGAAGTCCGTATGTCGCCCTCGGATATTGGGAAAATGGGGCAGTCGTTCCGTTTGAAATAGATCCCGACGACCAGACGCTTCGTATCTTTGCGACGGGCGATCTTGTGCAAATTGGGAGTGATGGCCTGTTGCGGATCATCGGTCGCAAAGGGCGCCAGATAAAGGTCAATGGGCGGCGCGTTGAGCCGGCCGAACTCGAACGGGTTCTGCGTGGCGCGCCGTCGGTGAAGGATGCCGTGGTTATCGTCACCCCGGCGAATGAACTGGTTGCGTTCGCCGTCCCGCACGGCGGGGCGGGAGCCAGTTTTTGCGACGAGCTGCGCCAACTTGCCAGGACAAAATTGCCGCCGGCGCTTTGCCCGCTGCGGCTCCATGCGAGCGCCGAGATACCGCGACTGGCCAGCGGAAAGATCGATATGGCAATGCTGGCTGCAATCGACCTTTCGGTTCGGGAAACAACGCCCCCACCGCAAATCCCCCATGCGGGAAATGAAGTTCCGGCTCATCAGATCGTACGGCGTGCCTGGACCAAGGTCCTTAAGACGCGGGTCGCCCTGGGCTGCTGGGATGAAGCGGGGGGAGATTCGCTGAAGCTGCTGCATTGCGTGATGGAAATCGAAAGCGCGATCGGGCAGGAGCTCGGATTGGAAGCCTTCACGGTTGGAATGAGCTTCGATGAGATGGTTGCAGCGGTCATTTCCGCTCAAGGAGGCGGCGAGCACGCGCCTGCCTGGAAACACGAGCCTCCACTGCTTTTCCTTTTCCCCGGTTCGGTCGGCTATGGTCCGAGCCTTGCTTCGTTCGCATCGGCAATAAGCAAGGTCGCCAGGGTGTCTCCCATCAGATATCCGGCCCTGGGCATGATCCTGCAAGGTCAGAACACTGTCGCCGCAATGGTCGAAGCTGCAATCGATCATATCAACCGCGTGCAGCCTACCGGCTGTGTTCGCCTGCTTGGCCACTCGCTCGGAGGAGCGGTCGCTTTTGAGGTTGCCGCGCGTCTGCTTGATCAAGGGCGAGCGGTAGCGTTCACGGGCATTCTGGATACCAGTCTGGTTGGCGAGCGCAGCAAGCGTTGGGAGACCATTACCCGGACATTTCACCGGATCCGAACCAATCGTATATCGGCTAGTCGGGTGGCGTGCCGCGCGCTTGCCAAGGTCGCGGTCAAAATGCACTGCGAATCCCGGCTTGCCAGCTTCCTCGACCGCTATGCCGAGGGTCAGTTCAACCCGACGAGCTTCAGAACCAAACTGGAACTGCAGGAGGTTCTGCGGGCGCGCGCCTTCTTCCAATGGCTGGCAGAACCCAGGCCGATACTGCCGATCACCGGCACCTTGTTCCGTTGCGCGCGGCCCGGAATGCCGCTTGCACTCGGGTGGGACCGGGCATTCGTCCATCTGGACGTCATTCCGATCGCCGGCACTCACATCGACATGGTCGTGGAGCCCCATCTGACCATCAATCGCCCGCTCATCGAAAACGCTGTGACCGAGACCTACTCTTCAGTCGAGTCACGCCAACAGGAGGCAGTGTCATCGACCTGATCGGGGAATTCAGCAGCGATGTGCTGGCGCTCGATGCCCGGCTGGAGATCGATCGCATCGTCGAGACTTTGCGCGAACAGGTTCTCGGCACACAACGGCGTCGCGGAGTGGTCGTCGGGCTCTCCGGAGGCATCGACAGTTCGGTCGTCGCAACGCTGTGCGCACGGGCGTTCGGGAAGGACAAGGTGCTCGGCCTGTTCATGCCGGAGCGCCATTCGTCAGGCGACTCGTTGAGGCTTGGCCGCAGCGTCGCCGGGCAGCTTGGCATCGACACAATCCTTGAAGATATCGAGCCGGCGCTTGAAGGCATCGGCGCCTACGCCCGACAGATCGAGGCCATCCGAACTGCCGTCCCTGGATATGGCGAAGGCTGGAGATGCAAGCTGGTCATGACATCGGTGCTGGAGAGCAGCGGCCTCAATATCACGCGCCTTACGGTCGAGGATCCGCACGGAAAGATCGACACCGTGCGTCTGTCGCCGGCGGCTTACCTGCAGATCGTCGCTGCCACCAACTACAAGCAGCGGGTTCGCAAGATGACCGAGTATTATCATGCGGACCGCCTCAACTATGCAGTGGCAGGCACGCCGAACCGGCTCGAATATGACCAGGGCTTCTTCGTCAAACAGGGCGACGGCGTCGCCGATGTGATGCCTATCGTCCATCTCTACAAGACCCAGGTTTACCAGCTGGCGGAATATCTCGGCATTGACAAGGAGGTGCGAACAAGGCCGCCGACCACGGACACGTTTTCCATGGCGCAAACCCAGGAGGAGTTCTACTTCGCCTTGCCCTATCAGCTGATGGATTTGTGCCTCTACGGCATGAATCACGGAATTTCGGCCGGCGTGGTTGCCGCCGCCGC
>NZ_RZTB01000137.1:0-5286 GCF_003997735.1 Mesorhizobium sp. M7A.F.Ca.MR.148.00.0.0
GTGCTGGACGACGAGAAACCATGATCGATCATGCGCCGCACCGCCAGCGGCAGCGCCAGCGTGGTTGCCGCGGCGATGACCAGCGAGATGATGGCGCCGACGACCAGTGTGCGATAGTGCGTGATGTAGGGGAACAGGCGCCGGAGCGGCTTGAGCGAACGCCGGCGCTCGTCTGCGCTGGTGATTTGCGCCATCCCGATGTTTCCTCCAGCCGCCCTTGGGGTCTGCGCCTCAATATGCGCTTGCCGCGGCCTTGTGATTCAATTCCGGCTGATGTATAGGCTCGCCGACCGTTTTAGAAGCCGTGGCTCCTCAATAGCTGCGGCTTCGAGTTTTAAAAAGGGGCGCATCGACGCAGGCTTATGCCCGTCAGCCGCGCCGGCAAGCCAGGAACCGAGCCATGAAGAGCGCTATTCATCCCGACTACCACACCATCAAGGTCGTCATGACCGACGGCACCGAATACACGACCCGTTCGACCTGGGGCAAGGAAGGCGATACGATGAACCTCGATATCGACCCGACCACCCACCCGGCCTGGACCGGCGGCCAGCAGACCCTGCTTGACCGCGGCGGCCGCCTGTCGAAGTTCAAGAAGCGTTTCGAAGGTTTCGGCATCTAAGTGCATGTCGCCCAAAAGTGCGAAGCGGTTTTGGGATAACGACTTGCATCAAGTAAGATCTTGAACCAAACGAGCTTTTTACAGATCAAAAACCCGCCCTTGTGGCGGGTTTTTTGTTGCGGCGCGTTGCTACTCGGCCAGCAATTCCCTGAGCGCCATGCGCTTGTAGGCGGCGACCAGCCTGTCGCCCTCCTGGCGCTTGACGGAAATCGCCAGCCGCATGGCGGCCTCGCCCATCTGCCAGATGAGGAACGCCGTCGTTTCCAACGCCGCCGGATCGGCTGCCGGCCGCAGCCGTTTCAGCACCGCGGTTAGAAACTCGGCATTGGCCCGGCTGTCGGCGAGTTCGAGCTGGCGCAGCGCCTTGTCGGCTTGCGTGCCCGACCAGATGTCGCGCATCACCGGTTCGGCCAGGAACAGCCGGTAATAGATGTCGACCAACTCTGAAAACGCGGACTGCAGGCCTTCGGCGTCCCTGACACCAGCCAGTGCTGCCGAAATGCAGGACTGGCTTTCGGCGGTGTAGCGCTCGGCCAGTGCCCAGATGATCGCCCGCTTGTCCGGAAAGAACTGGTAGAGCGACCCGATCGACACCCCGGCCCGTTCCGCCACCTCTCCCATGCGCATGGCGTCGCTGCCTTGCTCGGCGATCAGCGCTGAGGCGGCCGCCAGCATGCGCTCGACCCGCTCGCGGCTGCGCTGCTGGCTGGGCGCCCGGCGCGGCGAAGCAATCTGCTCCCGCGGGGAAACCGGCGCGGCCGTGTCTTCCATGACTGACTCCAATGCCAGCAAAATCGCTTGACTCGCAAAATACGAGGGTTTATCACATTTTGCAAATGTGAGGACTATTCATATTTTAAACAGAGGAAACGGTTATGACTGACCCGACAACCAAACCAATTCTGATCCTCGGCGGCACCGGCAAGACCGGCCGCCGTCTCGCCGAGCGGCTGACGGCGCACGACCTGCCGGTGCGGATCGGCTCGCGCTCCGGTACACGGCGCTTCGACTGGGAAGTCCCAGCGACCTGGGGACCGGCAATGCAAGGCGTCAGCGCCGTCTACATCAGCTACTATCCCGACATCGCCGTGCCGGGCGCCGCTGAAACCGTCGACGCCTTCGCCAGGCTCGCGGTGCAAAACGGTGTCACCCGACTGGTGCTGCTGTCGGGGCGCGGCGAAACGGAAGCCCAGCGCGCCGAAGAGATGCTGAAGGCCTCGGGCGCCGACTGGACCATCCTGCGCTGCGCTTGGTTCTCGCAGAACTTCAGCGAAGGCTTCTTCACCGGGTCCCTGGCTGAAGGCGAAGTGGCGTTGCCGATCGGCAATGTCGGCGAGCCCTTTGTCGATGCCGACGACATCGCCGACGCCGCCTTTGCCGTGCTGACGGAGCCAGGCCATGTCGGCCAGCTCTATGAGTTGACCGGGCCGCGGCTGCTGAGCTTCGCAGACGCGGTCGCCGAGATTGCCAAGGCGGCCGGACGCGACATCCGCTTTGTCAGGATCTCGCATGACGAATTCACTGCCGCAGTAGCCGCGCATGAGCTGCCGCCCGAATTCGGCTGGCTGCTCAATGAGCTGTTCACCCAGGTGCTCGACGGCCGCAACGAGTCGCTCACCGACGGCGTCCAGCGCGTGCTTGGTCGCCAGCCAAGAGACTTCTCCGCCTACGCAACGCAAACCGCCGCAACCGGCATCTGGAGCAACTGACATGATCGCGAAGCTTCTCCCCACCCTCATCTTCATCGCCGCAATCGGCTCAGGCGTCGTCGGCGGCGTCTTCAAATGCATCAAAATCGCTTGACTCACAAAATACGAGGGTTTATCACGTTTTGCAAACATGAGGATTACTCACGTTTGGATGCGAAGGAAACACAACGGGCATATGGAGCAACTCACATGATCGCGAAACTTCTTCCCACTCTCATCTTCATCGCCGCACTCGGCTCTGGCGTCGTCGGCGGCGTCTTCTTTGCTTTCTCCAGCTTCGTCATGCCGGGCCTCGCCCGCCTGCCAGCCGCAAGCGGCATTGCCGCGATGAATTCCATCAACGTCACAGCGGTGACGCCGCTGTTCATGACGGCGCTGTTCGGCACGGCGCTCGTCTGCATTGTTGTCGCCATCGGTGCGGCGATCGGCTGGAGCCAGCCGGGCTCGCTCTGGCTGATTGCCGGCAGCCTGCTCTATCTCATCGGCATCGTGGTGGTGACGATGATCTTCAACGTGCCGCTCAACGATGCCCTGGCCGCCATCGATCCGGCAAGCGGCAACGGTGCAAGCCTATGGTCGCGCTACCTCAATGAATGGGTGATGTGGAACCATGTCCGCACCATCAGCGGCATAGCCGCGCTGGCATCCTTCTGGTTCGCCACGCGTTGACGACGATGGATGGAGCGACCGATGAAGGATCAATACGCAAATATGGCCTTCGGCATGGCCATCGGAGTTGATCGGCACCGCTCTGGATGATCTGCCGATGGGCGTTGCCGTGGGTATTGCGATTGGCGCCGCTGTCGGTGCGTGGCGACGCAAGTGACGGCAGCGCTGGCGACCCCTATGCCTTTGTCTTCCGATCGGAATGGCCGAGGTCGCGGTCCGGATCAATGACATCGCGGACCAGTTGCTTCAGTTTGGCCGCGTCCGGAAAGCCGCCGTCGCGCTTGCGGTCCCAGACCAGCACATCATTGCAGGAAATGGTGAAGATGCCGCCGGTGCCCGGCACCAGCGTCACCTCGCCCAGATCGGTGCCGAAGGTCGACAGCAGCTCCTGCGCCATCCAGCCGGCGCGCAGCAGCCACTGACACTGCGTGCAATAGGTGATGCGGACGACCGGCAACGGCTTTTCGCTCGTGGCGGGTATAGCTCCGCTCATTTCGGACTGAGCTTCGCTCATGCCGCGCTGAGCTTGGCCATGGTCTCGTCGTCGACTTCGAAGTTGGCGTAGACGCTCTGGACGTCGTCGTCATCCTCGAGCGTGGCGACCAGCTTCATCAGCGACTGTGCCCGCTCCTCATCGACCGGAACGTTGTTTTGCGGCCGCCAGATCGGCTTGACCGATTCAGCCTCGCCGAGCGCGCCTTCCAGCGCCTTCGACACTTCGCCCATGTTCTCAAAGCCGCAATAGATGGTGTGGCCTTCCTCGTCGGATTCGACATCGTCGGCGCCGGCTTCGATCGCCGCATCCATGATCTTGTCGGCGCTGCCGGCCGATGCCGGATAGTAGATCTCGCCGGCACGGTCCCACATGAACGACACCGAACCCGTTTCGCCCATCGCGCCGCCGGCCTTGGTGAAGGCAGCACGCACATTGGATGCCGAACGGTTGCGGTTGTCGGTCAGCGCCTCGACAATGACGGCGACGCCGCCCGGGCCATAGCCCTCATAGCGCACGGCTTCGTAGTTCTCGGCATCGCCCATCGAGGCCTTGTTGACGGCGCGCTGGATGTTGTCCTTCGGCATCGACACCGCCTTGGCGTTCTGGATCGCCAGGCGCAAGCGCGGGTTCATCGATGGATCGGGCGTCCCGCTCTTGGCGGCGACGGTGATTTCGCGCGCCAGCTTGGAAAACATTTTCGACCGCACCGCATCCTGGCGGCCCTTGCGGTGCATGATGTTCTTGAACTGTGAATGGCCAGCCATGGCACCCCTGTCGTCTTCTCGGCTAGAGCATCCCGAAGCGAAGTGATCTGACCTCGTTTCCGCAATGCCCGAATTCAAAATTTCAGAGCGTCCCAGGTGCACCTCGTGGAAGCACGGCGTTCTCTGTCGGAATGGCCGGCTTATAGATAAATCGGCTCAATTCGTCCAGCCGCACCGCGCATGCGGCGTAAGACATGACCTGCTGCGGCCGCTCATGCCTCGAGGTCCGACTTCAGCCGGTCGATGATGCTGAGGGCATGCCCGGCATACTGGCTGATCCAGCGGTCGTGGATCTGCTTGATCGGCAGCGCGTTGAGATGGTTCCAGCGCTCGCGGCCGTCGCGCCGCGCAACGATCAGATCGGCCTCCTCCAATACCTTGAGATGCAGCATCACGGTGCAGCGATCGATGTCGGGAAAGGCCTCGCACAGCATGCCGGTCGTCTTCGGCGTGTCCTTCAGCTGATCCAGCATTTCACGCCGGCGCGGATGCGCCAGCGCCTTGAAAACATTGTCGTCTTGCGATCGGCTTGACATGTTATGTTTTTATAACATATCGTTGGACCGATCAAGGGAAGGAGTTGTGGATATGTCACTTGGATTCAGTGTTTCCGGGCGCATCGGCAAGCCGGTCGCCGAGGTCTTCGACGCGGTCGTCAATCCGAAGAAACTGAGCGGCTATTTCACCACGATCGGCGGCGCCAGCGCCCCGCTGGAAGCTGGCGCCGGCGTCGTCTGGTGGGGCAAGGTGCCGGTCGAGGTCGACGAAGTGGTCAAGGACAGCCGTATCGTGCTGCGCTGGGATGCCACCGACGCCGACGGCAAGCCGGCCTACAAGACCCGCATCGAGATGAATTTCGAGCCGCTCGACGATGGCGGCACCTTCGTCACCATCGCCGAGAGCGGTTGGCAGGAAGGCGCGGTCGGCCTGAAGAAGTCCTACCTCAATTGCGAGGGCTGGTCGCAGATGCTGGCCTGCATGAAGGCCTATGTCGAATACGGCATCAATTTGCGCGACGGCTACTAT
>NZ_RZTB01000137.1:6228-11652 GCF_003997735.1 Mesorhizobium sp. M7A.F.Ca.MR.148.00.0.0
ACCGCCGAAGCCGGCATGCTGATCCGGCGGCCTGTCGCCGATGTATTCGAGGCCATCGTCGATCCGGCCATCACCACGAAATTCTGGTTCACCCATGGCAGCGGCCGGCTGGACAGCGGCAAGCAAGTCCTCTGGGAGTGGCGCATGTACGGTGTCTCGACGACCGTCAACGTCAGCGAGATCGTCGCGAATGAAAAGATCGTCATGCAATGGAGCGATCCGCCGACCACGGTGGTCTGGACCTTCACCGAAATGCCCGACGAGACGACCTTTCTCGAGGTTCGCAATTTTGGCTTCGCCGGGGATGGCGACGAGCAGGTGAAAGAGGCCGTCGGCTCAACCGGCGGCTTCACGCTGGTGCTGGCCGGCGCCCAGGCGTGGCTGGAACAGGGCCTGACGCTCGGCCTGATCGGCGACCGTCACCCGAAGGGCGTGCCAGGACATTAGGTATTCAGGGTCTGCCTCAATGCCCGCCGCCCGACTTCTTACGTCGCCGCGCCAGCATGTTGAGCCCCTCGACCAATGCCGAAAAGCCCATCGCCGCATAGATGTAGCCCTTGGGCACATGGTAGCCCATGCCGTCTGCGATCAGCGTCATGCCGATCATCAGAAGGAAGCCCAGCGCCAGCATGACGATGCTCGGGTTCTTGGCGATGAAGTTGGCCAGCGGCCCGGCCGCCAGCATCATCACGGTGACCGCGACGATCACGGCGATGTACATGATGGCGATCTCGTCGGTCATGCCGACGGCGGTGATGATCGAATCGATCGAGAAGACCAGGTCGAGCAGCAGGATCTGGAAGATCGCGCCGGCAAGGCTGATCTGCAGCGTCTCGCCCATCATCGTATCCTTGTGGTCGTCGGGATCGACGGTGTGATGGATCTCCTTGGTCGCCTTCCAGACCAGGAACAGGCCGCCGGCGATCAGGATCAGGTCGCGCCAGGAAAAACCGTGGCCGAAGGCCGTGAACACCGGCGTGGTCAGCTGGACGATGATCGAAATGGTGGCCAGCAGCACCAGCCGCATGATCAGGGCCGCCGAGATGCCGAGCCGGCGGGCACGGGCCCGTTGTGCTTCCGGCAGCTTGTTGGTCAGGATCGAGATGAAGATCAGATTGTCGATGCCGAGCACGACCTCGAGCACAATCAGCGTCAGCAGCGCGACCCAGGCCGTCGGGTCGGAAACAAATTGAAAATGCGGCGCCAGGAATTCGATGAGCTGCATGGAGGTCGTCCCCTCTTTTAACGATCTAGAGCAGTGTCGCCGGCAGTTAGGTACTAAGCGTGCCTATATCAATGTCACGACCAGAAGGACGGTGCGGTTTCCTCCAGCCGTGGCCCGCGACGAAACGGCGCAATCCGCTCGGTCAGCCCTGTGCGGTCTGAAATATCGACGCCGACGCCGCACAAGGTCGCCGGTCCGGTCGCCGCCTCGAAGCGGCCTTTCGGCACCTTCGACAGGAACCGGTTGAGCGGCTCCTCCTTGTCCATGCCGAGCGAGGAATCATAGTCGCCGCACATGCCGGCGTCGGACATATAGCCGGTACCGCCGTTGAGGATCTGGTGATCGCCCGTCGGCTGGTGGGTGTGGGTGCCGATGACGAGGCTGGCGCGGCCGTCGACGAAATGCGCGAAGCACATCTTTTCCGAGGTCGCCTCGGCGTGGAAGTCGATAATCACGGCATCCGCCTGCTCGCCGAGCGGACAGGCGGCAAGCTCGCGTTCGCCGGCCTGGAACGGATCGTCGAGCTCGGGATGCATGAACACCCGGCCCATGATGTTGGCGACCAGCACGCGCGCGCCGCTCCTGGCGATATAGACACCGGAGCCGCGCCCGGGCGTGCCCTTGGGAAAGTTGGAGGGACGCAGGAAGCGCTCTTCGCGCGGCGCGAAGGCCAGCGCATCACGCTGGTCCCAGACATGGTTGCCGGTGGTGACGACATCCGCACCGGCCGCAATCGTCTCGCGAAAGATATCTTCGGTGATGCCGAAGCCGCCGGCGGCGTTCTCGCCGTTGACGATGACGAAATCGAGTTTGAAGTCGGAGATCAGTCCGGGCAGTTGTTCCCACACCGCCGTGCGTCCTGTCTTTCCAACCATGTCACCGAGGAAGAGAAGTCTCATATGATCCCGCACCGAAGGTCAGCGAAAGCTGCATGACGCCAGTGAAGATCATGCGTCCCTTGTACTTATCTACAATTTTGGCGCGAAGCGGCGCAACCCGCTCTCGGTGAGTATTTCCGCAATGACGACGTCATGTTCCTCATCCGGCACCATTGCCACCTCCTGGCAGTCGAAGGCGATGCCGACCAGCCGCGGCGGCTCTCCCTTGTCGATCAGCTTGGCGATGGCGCGGTCGTAATAGCCGGCACCATAGCCGATGCGATGGCCGCGCGCATCGAAAGCGGCAAGCGGCACCAGCATCACCGAGGGGTCGAGCACCTCGGCTTCCTCGTGAGGGCCGACCGTGCCGAAACCCATCTCGACCATCGGCGCGCCGCGCACCAGTTCGCGAAAGACAATGGTGGTCTTGTCGAGAATGGCCGGCAGGCAAAGCCGTGCGCCCTTTTCGCGCAAGGCAAACATCAGCGGCCGAACGTCGACTTCCGAACGCATCGGCCAAAAGCCGGAAACGATCTGGCCCGGCTCGACGTGGAGGTGATCGCGTGCCGTCTCGGCCATTTCAAGCGCGACCTCCACCCGCCAGAATTCATCGAGCGCGTCGCGGCGTCCGAGGGCCTCACGGCGAAGCTGCTTTTTCAGGTCTTTGAGAGAGGTCATTCAGCCAGGGTAGAAAGGTCAGATCTGGATGGAGTTTTGGGAGCGACGTTTTCCACCGCAATCATCCACCGAAATGCGGGACGCGTGGCAATAAGTGACGATCCACACAACCGGTGGAGAGAGCGATCCCGGGAACCTACAAAGTAGGTGGGCGCCGTGTGAGAAAACCCACGGGTCTTCCCAGGGACAGCTCCCTAAGGATCGTTAAGGCCCCGGGGAAAATGTTCTCCTGCCGGGAAGCACAGACCGTCCCGCCCAATATAGGCTGCCGGCCGGCTAAGCGCCAGTGAGACGGGCATATGTTTCCATCAGGGTTCAAGCCCATTCGTCGCGGCCGGCGCACCCTTGCACAGGGTGAGCCGCGTCCTTACGGTTGCCATGACCAACCGAGGAGCAAGAATGCGTTTCGAAGGCACGGCGGCCTATGTCGCCGACAAGGATCTGATGGTGGCAGTCAACGCGGCGATCGCGCTGGAGCGGCCCTTGCTGGTCAAGGGCGAGCCAGGCACCGGCAAGACGGAGCTGGCCCGCCAGGTGGCGTCAGCACTTGGCCTCGACCTCATCGAATGGCACGTCAAGTCGACGACGCGGGCGCAGCAGGGCCTGTACGAATATGACGCCGTCTCGCGGCTGCGCGACAGCCAGCTTGGCGACGAGCGCTTCAACGACATCAGGAACTACATCAAGCGCGGCAAGCTCTGGGAGGCGTTCGCCGCCGGCAGGAAGGTCGTGCTTTTGATCGACGAGATCGACAAGGCCGACATCGAATTCCCCAACGACCTCCTGCAGGAACTCGATCGGATGGAGTTCTTCGTCTACGAGACCGGCGAAACCATCCGCGCCGCCGTCAGGCCGATCGTCATCATCACCTCCAACAACGAGAAGGAGTTGCCGGACGCGTTCCTGCGCCGCTGCTTCTTCCACTACATCCGCTTTCCCGACGTCGATACGCTGCACAGAATCGTCGACGTCCACTATCCCGGCATCAAGCAGAACCTGGTGCGCGCGGCGCTGACCCAGTTCTACGAAATCCGCGACGTGCCCGGCCTGAAGAAGAAGCCGTCAACCTCCGAGGCGCTCGACTGGATAAGGCTGCTGGTCGCCGACGACATCGCGCCCGAGGATCTGCGCGCCGATCCGAAGAACGCCCTGCCCAAGTTGCATGGCGCATTGCTGAAGAACGAGCAGGACGTTCATTTGTTCGAGCGGCTGGCGTTCATGGCACGAAGGCAGCAATAGGTCAGCAGCAGCGCTTTCCCTTCTGTGGACCGTTGCCCGCGGCCGAACAGGCAGGCAGCCTCGGCCAAACCTTCAGAGGAGATAACATGTCTGAGATTATCGTCCGCCCGCTCGCGCAGTCCGACCATGCTGATTGGCGGCGGCTGTGGACCGACTACCTCACCTTCTATGAGACGAAGCTGCCGGAAGAGGTCTACGCCATCACCTGGAAGCGGCTGTTCACCGAGGGTGAGTTCGAGCCGAAAGGCTTCATCGCCACGCTGGACGGCAAGGCGGTTGGGCTCACCCACTATCTCTACCACCGCTCAGGCTGGTCGGAAAAAAACAACTGCTATCTGCAGGACCTGTTCGCCGACCCTGACGTGCGCGGCAAGGGCATCGGCGCTGCGCTGATCGAGGCGGTGAGACAGGAAGCCGAAAAAGTCGGCGTCAAGAACGTCTACTGGATGACGCACGAGACCAACACCACCGCGCGCAAACTCTACGACCATGTCGCGCGCCGCACCGGCTTCATCGAGTATGATCTGCTGTAGATAGACAATGTTCATCCCCTTCTTCCTCGAACTGAAGGCCGCGCGTGTTCCCGTTTCGCTCAGGGAATATCTGTCGCTGCTGGAGGGGCTGGAAGCCGGGCTGGTCGACTACGACGTCGAAGGCTTTTATTACCTCGCCCGTGCGGCGTTGGTGAAGGACGAGCGCCATATCGACCGCTTCGACCAGGTGTTTGCCCATGTCTTCAAGGGCATCGAAGCACTGGGCGGGCCGGATGCCGTCGATGTCGCCAATATCCCCGAGGAATGGTTGCGCCGCCTCGCCGAAAAGCACCTGAGCGACGAAGAGAAAAAACTGGTCGAGGCGCTGGGCGGTTTCGAGAAACTGATGGAAACCTTGAAGCAGCGGCTGCAGGAGCAAAAAGGCCGCCACCAGGGCGGCTCGAAATGGATCGGCACCGGCGGCACCTCGCCTTTCGGCGCCTATGGCTACAATCCCGAAGGTGTGCGTATCGGCCAGCATGAAAGCCGCAACCGCCGCGCGGTGAAGGTGTGGGACAGACGTGAGTTCAGGAATTTCGACGATGCCGTCGAACTCGGCACCCGCAACATCAAGATCGCGCTGAAGCGCTTGCGTCGCTGGGTGCGCGAAGGCGCCGAGGAGGAATTCGACCTGCCCGGCACCATCCACGCCACCGCCGAACATGGCTATCTCGACGTGCAGACGCGGCCCGAACGGCGCAACGCGGTGAAGCTTTTGATGTTCTTCGATGTCGGCGGCTCGATGGACGACCACATCAAGAGCGTCGAGGAGCTGTTCTCGGCCGCCCGCGCCGAATTCCGCCAGCTCGAATATTTTTATTTCCACAACTGCCTCTATGAGGGCGTGTGGAAGGACAATCGCCGCAGGCAT
>NZ_RZTB01000137.1:11790-13582 GCF_003997735.1 Mesorhizobium sp. M7A.F.Ca.MR.148.00.0.0
GGCAGCGTCTGGCTCGGCCGCCTGCTGCAGCAATGGCCGAACGCGGTATGGCTGAACCCCGAAAACCCCAGGAACTGGGGCTACACCCATTCGATTGCGATGATCCGCGACATCTTCGGCGGCCGCATGTTCCCGCTGACTTTGGCCGGGCTTGAGGGCGCGACCAAGCAGCTTTCAAGAAAGCATTAGTTGTCAGAGGTGCGGAACCATCACCTCAGAGACCATCAATAGTGAAAGTTGGCGCCGCCCCTCACTGTCCTGCCGGACATCTCTCCCCGTAAACGGGGCGAGAGGGCCTGGCCGCAACGCCGGCGCCTTTCTTGCAACGCTGACAATTGGCGAAATCGCGGACGACAGGGCCCCTCGCCCCGTTTACGGGGAGAGGATGCCGGCAGGCAGGTGAGGGGCGGCGCAGACGCCTGAAGAAGGGGGAATTCAACCTTGGAACGTCAGACACTGGGCAGTCGTGTAACAAATGCCTATCTTGACGCGAATATCCGGTTGCAATCAACAACGAGCCGGCAAGGCTGAGGAGATCACATGGACACCCATACCTACCCCGTAACCCGCACCGACGCCGAATGGCGCGCCCGGCTGACGCCGGAGCAGTATGCCGTCATGCGCGGTCACGGCACCGAGCGGCCGGGAAGCTGCGCCTTGCTCTACGAGAAGCGCGCCGGCACCTTTTCCTGCGCCGGCTGCGACCAGCCCTTGTTCGAATCCAAGCTGAAGTTCGAGAGCGGCACCGGCTGGCCGAGCTTCAACGACCCGGTGCCGGGCTCGGTCGAAAACACCGTCGACCGCAGCTACGGCATGGTTCGCACCGAATGCCATTGCGCCCGCTGCGGCAGCCATCTCGGCCATGTCTTCGAGGACGGCCCGCCGCCGACCGGCCTGCGCTATTGCATCAACGGGGTGGCGCTGAAATTCGAGCCTTCGGCCTGAGCCATCCGGGTTCGACACTATGAAAGGGCGGCATCTGTCGCCCTTTTCGTTTAAGTATCCGTTGCCCCCCTCTGGGCAGCCGATCAGACCACGATCATCGCCACCAGCCACAGCGTAGCGCCCAGCGTCATCATCCAGGCCTTGGCACCGGGTATCTTTTCGGTGGTCCGCCACACCGCCAAGGTCAGGAACAGGCTGTAGGGCACCGACGCGAAATGCACTGCCAGCACAAGCCCGAGCGGCAACTTCAATCCGAGCAGAACGAGCGCCAGCACCGATGCGGCGATGCTGACCGCGGTGCCGAAGAGGACAAGGTCGCGCCAGAACAGCCGGTCGAGCGGCACCTGGCCTTGCCAGCGTGAGCGGAAAAAGGAGCCGATACCCTCTGGCAACACCGGATGTCTATCCCTGCCTCAGGACTTCGGTTACCGCGCGCTCGATACGCGAGCATTCGGTCACCAGCCAGTCGGCCATGGCTGGCCAGTTGTCCTCGGCATAGCAGTTCACCCGCCACATCGAATTGATGCCGAGGTTCTCGCAACTCTGTTCCGGCCTGAGCTTCAGCCTGGCTTCGATATCAGGCTGAAACGGCTTCAGCCGCGACCACGCCTGCGTGGCGCCGAACTTCTCGTTGCGACCGAAGAAGACGCCGACCTGGCTCTGCGCCGGCGCGACATACATGGAAAGAACCAAGGCGAAGTCGGGCAGCCCACGCTGCCAGAACCAGGGTCCGCGCCTCGCCATCAGAGCCCTTTCTTCCGGATGCCGCTCGGCGAACAGCGTCCAGAAGCCGCGCTGGCGGAATTCAGAGGCGCGGCGGGCGCCGAAGTCGAATTCGCTCATGGCT
>NZ_RZTB01000138.1:0-13339 GCF_003997735.1 Mesorhizobium sp. M7A.F.Ca.MR.148.00.0.0
GATCGGGGGAGAGGTGTCGAGCACAGCTCGACGGAGCGGGGGTCGACCGTTCATCAACAGCACTGCCGATCAAAAATCGGTCGGCGCGCCGCCTTCGGACCGGCGCTTGGCGACGAAGGCGTTGAGTTCCTCGCGGATGGCCGGGTCCATGTAAGGCTCCTCATAGGACGCCAGCCGCTCCTTCCAGACCTTGTTGGCCTTTTCGAGCGCCGTCGGCGAGCCGGCTTCCGCCCAGGTCTCGTAATTGCGCCAGTCGGACAGGATCGGCGAGTAGAAGGCGGTCTTGTAGCGGTCCTGCGTGTGCTGGGTGCCGAAGAAATGGCCGCCAGGACCGACCGACTGGATGGCGTCGAAGCCGAGTGCCTCGTCGGAAAGATCGAGGGGGGTCAGGAATTCGGCCACCATCTGCAGCAGGTCGATGTCCAGGATGGTCTTCTCGTAGGAGCAGCGCAGGCCGCCTTCGAGCCAGCCGGCGGCATGCATCATCAGATTGCCGCCGCCCTGGATGGCGCCCCACAGCGAGAACACGCTTTCATAAGCCGCCTGTGCGTCGACCGTGTTGGCGGCGCAGGTGTTGGAGGTGCGGTAGGGAATGTTGTAGCGGCGGGCAAGCTGGCCGCCGACGAGCTGCGCCTTCATGTATTCCGGCGTGCCGAACGCCGGCGAACCGGACTTCATGTCGACATTGGAGGTGAAGCCGCCATAGCCGACGGGTGCGCCCTTGCGCACCATCTGGGCGAAGGCGATGCCGGCAAGCGCCTCGGCGTTCTGCTGCACCAGTGCGCCGGCGATGGTGACAGGCGCCATGGCGCCCGACAGGGTGAACGGCGTCACGACGACGACCTGGCCCTTGCTCGACATCTGGATGATGCCTTCCATCATCGGCACGTCGAGTTTGAGCGGCGAATTCGTGTTGATGATGGTGAAGACGGACGGCTCTTCCAGCATCTGCTCGTGGCTGATGCCGCGCGCGATCCTGGCGATCTCGATGCCGTCGACATTGCGTTCCTTGCCGAGCGAATAGATGTGGAACACCTTGTCGGTGAGCACGCTGAGATCGCGGATGCATTCGAGGTGGCGGACGGACGGATGGATATCGGTCGGCTCGACCGGGTAGCCGCCCGTGCAGTTCAGGATGTTGTGCATCTGCGCGAGCTTTAAGAAATTGCGGTAGTCCTGCTGGTTGCCGGGCCGGCGGCCGCGATCGATGTCGGAGCAATTGGGCGCCGACGCCATCATCGAGATGATCACATTGTTGCCGCCAAAGCGCACATTGTGCGCTGAATTGCGGGCATGGATGGTGAACTCCGACGGGCAGTGCGACACCAGTTCGAGGATCATGTCGCTGTCGAAACGCACCCGCTCGCTGCCGTCGCGCACATCGGCGCCATGCGCCTTCATGATGCTGCGGGCCTCGTCATGCAGCACGTCGACGCCGATTTCCCTGAGCACGCGCAGGGAGGCGAGGTGGATCGATTCCAGCTCGTCGTCGGAGACCAGCCTGGTCGGCGTCAGCGGGTTTTTCAGCTGGCGGAAAGCCGGCTGCTCGAACGCGGCCGAGCCGCCGGCGCGCTTTCCGGCGCGGCCGCCGCGACGGGCGCGGTCTGTGGCCAATGCCGGTTCTGAGGGTTGTAGGGCGGCGGTCATGATGGTCCTCGTAGGATGCGATAGCGGGCGGCATAATGGACCGGCGGCTGTCCAGCCATTGCGGAGGCGGCGACCACTAGGGCGAGGGAAGCGACATGCCGGAACGGCAGTTGCGCGGCCACGACATCGGCCTGATCCCGCCGCCTCGTTGGCGCAAGCGGATTTCGCCGGGCGGCCCTTCCTTTGCCTGGATCGAACCGATAGCTACTCGGGCTTGCCGGCCGGATGGCCAGCAATTCATTTGGATGGCAGCATGGTTGCGACCGGCTCGAACGAAGGCGAAGCAGGAACGCAATGGGCAGCGCTTGCCGGCGTCACCGCGGCACTTGCGATGTTCGGCGCGGCGCAGGGGTTGAGTTCGCCGCTGTTCACGCTGCTGATGCAGAAACAAGGCATGTCGCCGGCGCTGATCGGCTTGTCGGCGGCGATGATGCCGCTCGGGCTGATCCTTTCAGCTTCTTTCGTGCCCGCGGCTGTGCGGCTTGTCGGTGCACGAAATCTGGCGGTCGGCAGTTCCTTGATCGGCGCGCTCTGCTTCCTGGGTATCGGCTATCTGCAGGACTGGGTGGCCTGGTTCGTCATCCGCTTCATCATCGGCGTGGTCATCAACCCGCTCTACATTCTCGGCGAGGTGTGGGCGCTGTCGCTGGCGCCACCGTCGCGGCGCGGCCGGGTGATGGGCGTGTTCAACACGCTGATGGGCGCCGGCTACGCCGCCGGACCATTCGCGCTGACCCTGCTCGGTACGTCGGGCTGGGCGCCCTTCATGGTCGGCGTCGCCGGTTTCGCGCTCTGCGCGGTGATCCTGCACGCGGTCTCGTCTAAGCTCACCGGTTTCGAGGATGACGACCAGCCTGCCAGCGGCCTTGTCGGCTTTGCCAAGGTGGCGCCTGCGCTGCTGCTTGCCGTGCTTGTCTCGGCGGCGGTCCAGCAGAGCACCTATGCGCTGGTCCCGGTCTTCGGCGCCAGCTACGGCCTGGCGGAAGCCGTTCTGGCCTCGCTGGTGATGGCGCTTTCACTCGGCAACATCCTGCTGCAGATACCACTCGGCCTTCTGGCGGAGCGTTTTGGCGGCCGCGCCATGATCATCGTCTGCGCGCTGGCAACAACCGTTTGCGCGCTTTTGCTGCCTTTGCTGATCACAACGCCGTTGATCTGGGTCGTGCTGCTGGTGATGGGCGCGGTCGGTTACGGCGTCTACACCATGGCATTGGTCGAACTCGGCAGCCGGTTCAAGGGCTCTGTGCTGGTCGCCGGCAACGCTGCCTTTGCACTGATGTGGGGCGTCGGTGGCATCGTCGGCCCACCCGGTGCCGGCGTGCTCATGCAAGGCATCGGCCCGCTCGGGCTGCCGGTCGTGATCGCCGGCCTCGACGCGGTGCTGGTGATGTTCGCGCTGTATCGGTCGTCCGTGCGCCGAGCTTCCTGACGAGCCCAACCTCCTGACCGGCCCAACCTCCTGACAGGCCCAACCTCCTGACAGGCCCGGCCTCCTGACAGGCATTGTCTGGAGCAAGCGGTTTTCGCCTGCCAGGGGCTTACCACCACGTTGCTCAATCGCTAATCCTGCAGCCTCGATAGCGGTGCGCACAATGAATTTGGTTGAATCGAACGAGGACGAGACGATGCAATGGGCGGCGATCACCGGTGTGATCGCGACCGTCTCGGTGTTCGCCATCGCGCAAGGGTTGTCCTATCCGCTGCTGAGCTTCATCCTGCAGCGCCAGGGCGTTTCGCCGGCGATGATCGGCCTGTCGGCGGCCATGACGCCGATCGGTTTCATCCTGTCGTCGCCATTGATCCCGGCGCTGGCCCGCCGGTTCGGGGCAGGGCGCACGGCGCTTACCTGTGCGGCCCTTTCGGCTGTCGTGCTGGCGTTGATCGGCTGGACGCAAAATGTCTATTTGTGGTTTCCGCTGCGCCTCCTGATCGGCGTGGTGACCAACCCGCTCTATGTGCTGAGCGAGATCTGGGTCATCGCGCTGGCGCCGCCGGCGCGGCGCGGACGCGTCATGGGCGTCTATTCGACGATCATCTCGGCCGGCTTCGCGGCCGGGCCACTGTGCCTGCTTGCAGTCGGCACCGAGGGCTGGCCGCCCTTCCTCGTCGGCATCTCCGCCTTCGTGCTGTGCGGCATCTGCCTGGGCTTGGTGCTGCCGCGCTTGCCCAAGGTCGACGAGGCCGGGCATCAAGTTTCCGTCCTGGGTTTCGTGCCGCTGGCGTGGCTGCTTTTGTTTGCCGTCATAGTCGCCGCCGGTTTCGAACAGGGCGCGCTGGCGTTGCTGCCTGTCTATGGCACCCATCACGGCATTACCGAAACCCGCATGTCGGCGCTGCTGTCGGTGATGATTGCCGGCAATATCGCCATGCAGGTGCCGCTAGGCCTGCTGGCGGAAAGGCTTTCCGCGCGCCTGGTGCGGCTTGCCTGCGTCGCGATCACGGTGCTCGGCTGCGTCCTGCTTCCGCTTCTCATCGAGTCGCCGCTGATCTGGCCAATGATCTTTATCTGGGGTGCGGTTTCCTACGGCATCTACACGATGTCGATCATCGAGCTCGGCGAACGCTTCACCGGCTCCGCACTGGTTGCCGGCAATGCGGCCTTTTCCTTGATGTGGGGCGTCGGCGGCATCGCCGTGCCGCCGCTGGCTGGCGGCGCCATGGATATTCTGGGTGCCGGCGGGCTGCCGATCACGCTTGGGCTGCTGTGCCTGGCGCTGGCTATTGCTAGCCTCGCTGGTGGGCGGAAAGCCTCAATTGTGCGCTGAGCATCGTGAATATCGATACGGCCTATCCGCGTTGGCTTTTTCAAAGCAACGCGTTTATCGGAGACCTGATGACCAAGCCTGCCACCCAGACGCCGAATTCGGCCCCCACGACCGACGATCCCTTCCTCTGGCTGGAGGACAGGACAGCCAAGCAGTCGCTCGACTGGGTGCATCGCCAGAACGAGGTCACGGTTGGCGAGCTGCAGGGGGATCCGTCCTATGAGGCGTCGTTCCAGACCGCGCTCGACCTGATGACGGCCGAGGACAACATCGCTGTCGGCGCGGCAAAAGCCGGCCATGTCTACAATTTCTGGCAGGACAAGACCAATGTGCTCGGCCTCTGGCGCCGCACGACCGTCGCTTCCTACAAGACCGAGAAGCCCGACTGGGAAACGATTATCGACTTCGACCAGCTTGCGGCGAAGGAGGGGATAAAATGGGTGTTCAGCGGCGCCAGCCGGCTCTATCCGGACTTCAACCGTTGCCTGGTGAGTATGTCGCCGGATGGCGGCGACGCCAGCGAGATGCGCGAATTCGACATCGCGACCAAGTCTTTTGTCGAGGGTGGGTTTCGTGCACCCGCTTCCAAGTCGGGCTTCAGCTGGCTGGATAAGGACACCGTGATTGTTTCCGCCGCTTTCGACGAGGCCGACAAGACCGAGTCCGGCTATCCGCGAGTCATAAAGCTGTGGAAGCGCGATACCAAGCTGGAAGACGCGACGCCGATCTTCGAGGCGCAGAAAGAGGATCTCGCCGTTGGTGCCGCTGTCGAGTACGACGGTGACAGACGCTATCTGGTCCTGGCTCGAACGCTGAATTTCTTCGCTTCGCACATCTTCCTTCGGCTGCCTTCCGGCGAAAACAAACAGCTGCCGCTACCGGACGACATGACCGATACGGCAATTTTCAGGGATCAGCTCGTGTTCGGCGTGCGCAGTCCATGGACGGCGCCCGACGGCACGGTTTGCAAGCCCGACGGCCTCTATTCGCTGGATCTGGCGCACTGGGTCGAGACCGGCGCGCTCGGATCTGTCGAAACCTTGTTCGAGCCGGCATATCGCGTTTCCATCGCCGGCATGGCCCGCACGCAGGACCGGCTGTTCATCAGCCTTATGGACAAAGTGCGCGGCAAGGTCGTCGTCTGCGAGCGCAAGGATGGCAACTGGTCGCTGAAACCGGTGGCGCTGCCCGAAAATGGCAATGTCGGCATCAGCCATGCCGAGCAGTTCGGCTCGAGCGTGTCCTTTTCCTTCACCGATTTCCTGACCCCGAGTTCGATCATCTGGTCTGATGACAATGGCGAGACGCTCGCTACCGTGAAGTCGCAGCCGGCGCGTTTCGATGCCTCGCCGCTCATCTCGGAACAGTTCGAAGCGCGCTCCAAGGACGGCACGATGATCCCTTATTTTGTCGTCAGGCGGCGCGATCAGAAGGGGCCGGTGCCGACGCTGCTTTACGGCTATGGCGGTTTCGAAGTGCCGCTGCTGCCCGGCTATGCCGGCGTGCGCGGGAGGCTATGGCTGGAAAAGGGCAATGCCTATGTGCAGGCTTGCATCCGCGGCGGCGGCGAGTTCGGCCCGGCCTGGCATCAAGCGGCGCTCAAGGGCAATCGCCAAAACGGATTCGACGATTTCGCAGCGGTCGCGCAGGACGTCGTCAAGCGCGGCATCGCGACAGCAAGCTCACTCGGCATCCAGGGTGGTTCGAATGGCGGCTTGCTGACCGGCGTTTCCTTGACGCAGCATCCCGAGCTATTCGGCGCCGTCATCATCGAGGTGCCGCTGCTCGACATGCTGCGTTACGCCGAATTGCCGCCTGGCGCCTCGTGGATGGCCGAATATGGCGATCCGTCGAAACCCGAAGACGCGAAGTGGCTTTCAGCCTACTCGCCCTACCAGCATGTCGACGCCGCTGCCGCCTATCCGCCTGTGCTCCTGACCACATCGACCGCTGACGATCGGGTCCATCCCGGCCATGCGCGCAAGATGGCCGCCCGCCTGCAGGAAGCCGGCCATGCCAGGACGCTGTTCTTCGAGGAGACCGAGGGTGGTCATGGCGGGCGTGGCGACCGCCGGCCGCAGGCGGCGCAGACGGCGATGAAATATGTCTTCCTGCAGAGGGCGCTGACAGCCAAGGCCTAGACTCATTCCGTTATGGGCCAGCAAAGGGTGGTTCTCCTCGACCAGCCTTTGCTCTAAGGTGGCTTCCATGGCTCTCGTCAGGATGTTGATTGACGCATTTGAGGCTCGCGCATTGCGGGTCGCGGTGACGCCGTCACCGCGTACGCTGCGCGCCGAGCTTTTGCGGCTGTGCGCCCGCATCGGCTATTCGCCACCTCTCTGCCTCTGAAGCATTCGCCCCCGGCTTGCCGGATAGAATCCAGAGGGAAGATCAGACATGACCTATCAGAATTATTCGCTGAAGCAGCTTCAGCAGATCGACGCCGCGCATCATCTGCATCCGTTCACCGACCATAAGGAAATGCGCGGGGCCGGGTCGCGCATCATCACCCATGCCAATGGCCCTTTTATCTACGATTCCGAGGGGGCTGAAATCCTCGATGGCATGGCCGGGCTGTGGTGCGTCAACATCGGCTATGGCCGTGACGAGCTGGCCGAGGCCGCCTATGCCCAGATGAAGGAACTGCCTTATTACAACTCCTTCTTCAAATGCTCGACGCCGACGCCGGTGCTGCTGTCCAAGAAGTTGGCGGAGATCGCGCCGAAGCACGTCAACCAGGTGTTTTATGGTTCGTCGGGCTCGGAGGCCAACGACACGGCACTGCGTCTCGTGCGCCACTATTGGGTGCTGGAAGGCCAGCCGGAGAAGAACCGCATCATCTCGCGCAAGATGGCCTATCACGGCTCGACCGTTGCCGGCACCTCGCTCGGCGGCATGGATGGTATGCACAAGCAGCTCAACGGTGCGGTGCCCAACATCGTCCATGTGATGATGCCCTACGCCTATGAATCGGCGCTGCCGGGAGAGAGCGACCATGATTTCGGCCTGCGCGCGGCCGGGGCTGTCGAGGAGGCGATCCTCGAAGCCGGCGCCGACAAGGTTGCCGCCTTTATCGGCGAGCCGGTCATGGGGGCCGGTGGCGTGAAGATACCGCCGGCGAGCTACTGGCCGGAAGTGCAGCGTATCTGCCGTAAATACGATGTCCTGTTGATGCTGGACGAGGTCATCACCGGCTATGGCCGCACCGGCGAGTGGTTCGCTGCCCAGACGCTCGGTATCGAGCCCGATACGATCACCACCGCCAAGGCTCTGACGTCGGGCTATCAGCCGCTGTCGGCATTGCTGGTCGGCGACCGCATCGCCTCGACGCTGGTCGAGAAGGGCGGCGAGTTCAATCACGGCTACACCTATTCCGGGCACCCGGTGGCCTGTGCCGTGGCGCTGAAGAATCTCGAGATCATCGAGCGGGAAGGGCTGGTCGACCGCGTCCGGAACGATACCGGTCCTTATTTCGCCAAGGCGTTGCAGGAGCGCATTGCCGGACATGATCTGGTCGGCGAGGTGCGTTCGATCGGCCTGATGGGCGCGATCGAGATCGTCAAGGACAAGGCGACCAAGGAGCGCTTCCTGCCGGCTGGAAGTGCGGCGGTAACCGTGCGCGATCATGCCATCGCGCACGGCATGATGCTGCGCGCTACCGGCGACACGATGATCCTGTCGCCGCCGTTGATCTGGACCCGTGATACGATCGATATGGCCTGCGATCGCATCTCGAAGGCGTTGGATCTGGCGCAAGCCGACCTGCGCAAGCGGTAGAATAGAACCCTCGACGCGTTCTAGGAGCGCCCGGCCTCGAGAACATGCTGTGACTAGGAAACGCTTCTACCTCTAGAGCGTAAGGTGTGGGGCTGCGGCTGATTCGGCCGCGACAAGGGTTTTGTTTCCATGAGAAAGACCGGCAAGAGCCGACGGACGCAAGAAGCGGCCAGCATCGGCGGCGACCTGATGCTGGCGCCGCTGGTGGCGATGATGCGGCTGCCGTTGATGACCATGGATGGCGGGAGCAGTCAGCCATGGAGCACGGAGACCGCGCGTGCGGTAAACGAGAAGACCGCCGCTATGGCCGAAGGCGTGTTTGCGGCGCAAATGTCCTTCCTGCAATCGGCATCGCGGTTCTGGCCGGAAATCTTTTCGGGCCGCACGCCATCGCTGTTCAACGGGGTCGCGGCGGAGCGCTCGATCAGCGCCGCGCTGAAGCCGGCAAGCCGTGCCGTGAAAGCGAATTTTCGCCGGCTGTCCAACAAGACCTGACAGAAGTTGCAGAACTTTGATTTTGCGCATTGACGGGCGCATGCGCTAGAATCAGTCGATACGTCACCGATGGGGGACACGATGGCCGGACAACCGCTCAACCAGCCGGCTGAAATTCCAGCCGAACTCGACCGCTGGAACTGGGGCGCTTTCTTCCTCAACTGGATCTGGGGCATCGGCAACAGCACTTTCATCGCGTTGCTGGCGCTGATCCCTGTCGTCAACATCATCATGATCATCGTGCTGGGCGCGCGCGGCAGCCGCTGGGCCTGGCAGAACCGCGCCTGGCGTGACGCGGAACAGTTTCGCAAGACGCAGCGCAACTGGGCAATCGCCGGCCTTGCCGTCTGGGTGGTCGGGATTGGCGGCTGCGCGACGGTGGTCGGCAGCATTCCCTACGTCCTGAAAGGCAGCGATGCCTATCACATGACGATGGACAGGCTTCGCGCCGACGACCGCGTCAAGGCGGCGTTGGGTGATGATTTGACCGACAGTTTCTGGGTCGGCGGCCATCTCAACGTCAATGCGAATGGGGCCGGCGACGCCCAGTTCGGCATTCCGGTCCACGGCGCCAAGGGCAAGGGCACGGCCTACTCGACCGCTGTCCGGACAGCCGGCACATGGAGCCTGCGCCTGCTGGTCGTCAGGGTCGAAGGAGCCGACGCGCCGATCGTGCTGATCAACGAAGATCATGTCCCGATCCCGAATGCTGCAATCGGAATATAGCGGGGCAAAACGCAAAAAAGCAGCCTAAACGCGGGCGCGAAGGCTGACAGTTCGGCCGGCTTTGTGGCCCAACAATCGGGTGACCACTGCTGCGTTCCAGACAAGGAAATATGCTGAAAAGCCGGATGCTGTCTGACAGTATGCGCATGCGTTCATGTGGACCGGTGGCAATTTCATACAAGGGCACGCGCATATGGTGAGTTCCTTTCGTGCGGTCGTGGTCGGTGGCGGCTGTGTGGGTGCCGGCATTCTCTACGGCCTGGCAAAGCGCGGCTGGACCGATGTGGCATTGCTGGAGCGCACGCAGCTTACGGCCGGGTCGACATGGCATGCCGCGGGGCTCATCCCCTCTTACGCGCGCAGCCGCAATGTCGGCCGCATGATCGCCAGGTCGATCGAAATCTATGAGGGGCTGGAGGCGGAGACGGGCCAGAACGTCGGCTGGCACAAATGCGGCCAGCTGCGCATTGCCAACACGCGCGACAGGCTGGACGAGTACAGAAGCTACATGGACGTTGCCGAGGTCCAGGGTGTGCGGGCCCGGATCGTATCGCCCGCGGAAGCGCGAGAAATCTGGCCGCTGCTCGACAACAACAGCATGCTGGGTGCCCTTTATCATCCCGATGACGGCCACATCGCACCCGCCGATGTCACCCAGGCCATGGCCAAAGGTGCACGCGACCTCGGCGCGAAGATCCATCTCGATACCGAGGTTGTGGGCTTCGAACGCATGCCGAGCGGCGAGTGGAGGGTCAAGACCTCACGCGGCGAGATCGTCTGTGAACATGTCATCCTTGCAACAGGCAATTACGCCCGCCAGACCGGCGCCATGCTTGGCCTGGACATCCCCGCGATCCCGATCCTGCATCAGTACTGGATCACCGAGGCGGTCCCCGAAATTGTGGAACGCAAGCGGCTTGGTCTTCCGGAAATGCCGATCCTCAGGGACGAGGGTTACGAGGGCTATCTGCGCGAAGAAGGCGACGGGCTGATGTTCGGTCCCTACGAGCGCACCGAGCAGCTCAAGCTGTTCGCTGAAAACGGCGTCCCGGAATGGTTCGGCGCCGATCTGCTCGATGAGGATTTCGATGCCGTGTCCTGGAACTGGGAACGCGCGACCGAACTGGTCCCCGCGCTCGGACGCGCCGGCATCAAGCGGAATGTGCGAGGACCTTTCCAGATGACGGCCGATGAACTGCCGCTGATGGGGCAGGCGTGGGGCCTGGAGAATGTCTGGGTCGCCGAAGGGGTGCCGGGAGGCATCCTTTGGGGTGGTGCGATTGGCTATTACCTCTCCGAACGGATCGTGGAGGGTGGCAACAGCATCGACACGGCGGAGCTGGACCCCCGCAGGTTCGGCCGATATGCTAACAAGAACTGGACCCGGGCAAAGGTCCGGGAGGCCTGGGGCACCCACGCCGTACAGCACTATCCAGGCCAGGACATGCCGGCGGCGCGACCGCAGAAAACGGCCCCTTCCTATGACCGTCTAAGCCAGCTCGGCGCGGTGTGGGATGTGTTGAACGGCTGGGAGATGCCGAGCTGGTTTGCGCCTGCCGGTGTCGAAGCGCGCAATGTCTACAGCTGGCGCTGGACCCCCAAAGGGAACCACGTCGCCGCGGAGGTGCAGGCTGTCCGCCAGGCCGCTGGGCTGGTCGAGATGACTCCCATGACCAAGTTCGAGGTTAGCGGGCCGGGCGCCAAGGGCTGGCTCGACGGAATCCTGGCCAACAGGCTGCCTCGTCCCGGTCGCGTAGCTCTTGCCCATCACCTGACGCCGGCCGGCTGCGTGCAGGCCGAATATGTGGTGGCGCGGCTGCAGAGCGAGCTGTTCTATCTCATATCGACGCCGCGCGCCGAGCGCTGGAACCTTGACGATCTCAGCCGGCTGTTGCCGAAGGACGGCAGCGTGCATCTGCGCAACGTCACGGAGGATCGCGGCAGCTTCACGTTGGTTGGGCCGAAGGCGCGCGACATATTGCAGCCGCTGACGGAGATCGACCTCTCCAATGAAGCCTTTCCATGGTTCAGCGTGCAGTCCGGCACCGTCTGCATGGCCAGCGACGTACGGCTCCTGCGCGTCAACTATTCGGGCGAACTGGGATGGGAGCTCTATCATCCGCTCTGCTATCAGCGGCATTTGCTGGATGCGCTCCTGGCATCGGGAGAGGCACACGGGCTGAGGCTGGCCGGACTTCAAGCGCTGGAATCGCTTCGTCTCGATAAATCCTACCGCGCCATGTATCGCGACATGAACTCCGAATTGTCAGCCTGGGAAAGCGGCCTCGACCGATTCATCAGCCTCGACAAAGGGGACTTCATCGGCCGCGCGGCACTGGTCGCAAAACAGAAGCAGGTGACACGCCGGATCGCCACGTTGTCGATCGATACCGAAGGTGCGAGTGCGTTCGCCTTCGAGGGCGTCTACCGTGAAGGCGAGCTCGTCGGCCACATCACCTCGGCGGGCTACTCCTACACTTTCGGTCACGACATCGCACTTGCGCTGTTGCCCCTGGCACTTGTGTCGCCCGGCACCGAACTCGAGGTGTCCATCCTCGGCGAGCGCCGCGCGGCCAAGGTGATCGCCGACTCGCCCTATGATCCGGAAGGCGCCCGCGGGCGCATGTGAGGCATCCCGGAGTACAGTTTCCGGGTTTATCGATGTCTCAAAACGTGCTGCAGGGCAAAATGCAAAAACCGCGCTCCATCAGGAACGCGGCTTTGCCAGATACGCATGGCGCTTCGCTACGCAAACACTTTGCGAAACCTATGGCACTTGTCGAACTTACGGGCTCCGGTACGCGAGACCTGATCCGGAGCGCCGGGCGGATGAGATATGTCCGCCTCGCAGTCCGTTTTATAGGGACATCGTTACCGCGGAGTTATCGAGAGCTTAAGCAAATCTAAATTTGCACTTTTTCCACCCAAGGAAACCGGAAAAACCCGGCAAATCCGGGGGTTACGCTGGGTTACCCCTGAGAAAATTAATTATGCCGGAGAAATCGACCCCGCCATGTCCCTGGGCGTTGAATAAGGCATAGAGCTGGGCTGCTTCGGCACCAAGCGGCGTTACAGCACCCGCACCATACGCGGCTTCCTGGGACAATTTCAGGTCTTTCAGCATCAGTGCCGCTGCAAATCCTGGGTTGTAGTCCCTGTTTGCGGGCGAAGTCGGCACCGGCCCGGGCACCGGGCAGTAGGTGGTCAAGGACCAGCACTGGCCGGAGGAGGTCGAGGCGACGTCGAACAGCGCCTGGTGTGACAGGCCGAGCTTTTCCGCCAGCACGAAGGCTTCGGCGACACCGATCATCGAAATGCCGAGGATCATGTTGTTGCAGATCTTTGCCGCCTGGCCGGCGCCGTCGCCGCCGCAATGGACGATGCGACCGGCCATCGGCTTCAGGATCGGCTCGGCAGTTGCAAAGGCGTCATCGGAGCCTCCGGCCATGAAGGTCAGCGTGCCGGCCGCGGCACCGCCGGTGCCGCCCGAGACCGGTGCATCGATCGACGACAGCCCGTGCTTCCTGGCGACGGCATGGGCCTTGCGGGCTGACTCGACGTCGATGGTCGAGGAATCGATAAAGAGTGCGCCTTGCTTGGCCTTGAGCGCGATGTCTTCGTAGACGGAGAGCACATGCTTGCCGGCGGGAAGCATCGTAATCACCACATCGGCATCCTTCACCGCGGCAACGGCATTAGCCATCACTGTCACGCCATGCTCTCGGGCGACGGTGAGGTTTTCCGGCACAAGGTCGAAACCATTCACCGCATGCCCTGCCTTGACCAGGTTAGCGGCCATCGGATTACCCATGTTCCCTAGGCCGATGAAGGCAATGGTGGTCATCGATTTCTCCTGATTTGTTGCCGTCAGCGGCCAATTAATGCCCGCGCGATGATGACGCGCATGATCTCGTTGGTGCCTTCGAGGA
>NZ_RZTB01000139.1:0-2936 GCF_003997735.1 Mesorhizobium sp. M7A.F.Ca.MR.148.00.0.0
CATTTCATCGAGCGAGTTCTTCTTGAACAGTGGCTTGGTGACGTCGCCGGGAATGCCGAAGTCGGAGCCGTGCGCCTCTTCGGCCGACTGTTTCTTGAACAGCGAGCGTGACACCGCGCCGGCCGGCGTCGGCATGTCGGTGCCCGGACCCATGTCGTCGATCGAGGGTTTCGAAAACAGCGGTTTTTTCACTGGTACGGCGCCATCGGCGCCCATCTCGTCGAGATCAGGCTTGCGGAAGAGGTTGGGCCGCGCAGCCTTGGCCGCCTCTTCGGCAGCACGGGCTTCGTCGAACTTGCGGAAACGCTCCTGTTCCTCTGCTGTACGATGTTTGGCCACGCCCTTGTTGTGCTTGCCCTTTTCGCGGCCTGAGGCAGGACTTTCCATATCGGCGTATTTGGCCAGTGGATCTTCGGAGATGGACAATTCCATCTCTCGCAGACGCTTGATCTCGTCGCGGATCCGGGCCGCCTTCTCGAAGTCGAGATTGGCTGCGGCATCGCGCATCTGCTTTTCCATCGCGTCGAGATGGGCCTTGAGGTTGTTGCCCATCATGGCGCCGGCGCTGTCGGTGAACTGCGAGATGTCGGCGCGGACATGGTCTTTCTCGTAGACCGAATCCAGGATGTCGGAGATGCGCGACTTGACCGATTCCGGCGTGATGCCGTTGGCCGCGTTCCACTCCATCTGCTTCTCGCGGCGGCGATTGGTCTCGGCCATCGCCCGCTCCATCGAGCCGGTCACCTGGTCGGCATAGAGGATGACCTTGCCGTCGACGTTTCTGGCGGCGCGGCCGATGGTCTGGATCAGCGAGGTTTCCGAGCGCAGGAAACCTTCCTTGTCGGCGTCGAGAATGGCGACGAAGCCGCATTCGGGAATGTCGAGGCCCTCGCGCAGCAGGTTGATGCCGACCAGCACGTCGAAGGCGCCGAGGCGCAAATCGCGCAGGATCTCGATGCGCTCCAGCGTGTCGATGTCGGAGTGCATGTAGCGGACACGGATGCCTTGCTCATGCAGATATTCGGTCAAATCCTCGGCCATGCGCTTGGTCAGCACCGTCACCAGCGTGCGGTAGCCGGCCTTGGTGGTGTCGCGGATTTCGCCGACGACATCGTCGACCTGGGTCTTGGCCGGGCGAACCTCGACCGGAGGATCGATCAGGCCGGTCGGGCGGATGACCTGTTCGGCGAAGACGCCGCCGGCCTGCTCCATTTCCCAGCCGCCAGGGGTCGCCGAGACGGCGACCGAAAGCGGACGCATGGCATCCCATTCCTCGAAGCGCAGCGGCCGGTTGTCCATGCAGGACGGCAGACGGAAGCCGTATTCGGCCAGTGTCGCCTTGCGGCGAAAGTCGCCGCGATACATGCCGCCGATCTGCGGCACGGTGACATGGCTTTCATCGATGAAGACCAGTGCGTTGTCGGGAATGTACTCGAACAGCGTCGGCGGCGGATCACCCGGCTGGCGGCCGGTGAGATAGCGCGAATAGTTCTCGATGCCGGCGCAGGAGCCGGTGGCTTCCAGCATTTCGAGGTCGAAGCGGCAGCGCTGTTCCAGCCGCTGCGCCTCGAGCAGGCGGCCGGCCCGCTCCAGTTCGACCAGCCGGTGCTTGAGCTCCTCCTTGATCGACTTGATCGCCTGGTTCAGCGTCGGGCGCGGCGTCACATAGTGCGAATTGGCGTAGATCTTGACGCTTTTCAGCTCGCCGGTCTTCTGGCCGGTGAGCGGGTCGAACTCGGTGATCTGCTCGATCTCGTCGCCGAACATCGAGATGCGCCAGGCGCGGTCTTCCAGGTGGGCCGGGAAGATCTCGATCGTGTCGCCGCGCACGCGGAACGAGCCGCGAACGAAATTGATGTCCTGGCGCTTGTACTGCTGGGCGACGAGATCGGCGAGCAACGCGCGCTGGTCGAGCCGGTCGCCGATCTGCATCTGGAAGGTCATCGCCGTATAGGTTTCGACCGAGCCGATACCGTAGATGCAGGACACCGAGGCGACGATGATGACGTCGTCGCGCTCGAGCAGCGAACGCGTCGCCGAATGGCGCATGCGGTCGATCTGCTCGTTGATCGAGGATTCCTTCTCGATGAAGGTGTCGGTGCGCGGGACGTAGGCTTCCGGCTGGTAATAGTCGTAGTAGGAGACGAAATACTCGACGGCGTTTTCCGGGAAGAATTTCTTGAACTCGGAATAGAGCTGCGCCGCCAGCGTCTTGTTCGGCGCCAGGATCAAGGCAGGGCGCTGCGTCTCCTCGATCACCTTGGCCATGGTGAAGGTTTTTCCGGAGCCGGTGACGCCGAGCAGCACCTGGGTCCGGTCGTTGTTGTCGACGCCTTCGACCAGATCCTTGATCGCGGTCGGCTGATCGCCGGCTGGTTCGAAGTCCGACACCATCTTGATGGCAATGCCGCCTTCGGACTTTTCCGGGCGGGCAGGGCGGTGCGGCGTCCACAGCACACCGTCCTTGTGCAGCGGATTGCCGGATTCGATCAGCGCCGACAGTGCCGCCACCGTCGCGGTGACGCTGCCCGAAGCCATCGTCTCGGCGTCTTCCAGCGAAATGTCGAGACCCGCGACTGGGTTGAGGCCCGCTGCCGTGCGCTCCCTCGCCGTCGCCGCCCCACCCATCGAGGTGCCGCGCGAACTGCGTCCCGGCGAGCTTGAACGCTCGGGTATCTTCTTCGACGGCTTCGGCGATTTGCCGCCGTCGCCCTTGCCGGCAAGACGCCCTTCCTTCTCGGCCTCCTGCTCGATCTGCTCGGCCCAATCCGCGATCGAACCGGTCAGCGGCGTGCCAGAGAGCTCCGGCTGCGGCATCTCGGCGAAGCCGCCTCTGTGCAGCGGTTCCGAAGCGTCCAGGAAATCGGTCAGCGGGCTGCGCCGCTTCGGCGCGGCGCGGTCGTCATTCGCCGTCGGCGGCGTTTTCTGATCGGGAG
>NZ_RZTB01000139.1:2946-13285 GCF_003997735.1 Mesorhizobium sp. M7A.F.Ca.MR.148.00.0.0
TCGGATCGGGAGATTTGGCCATGTCCCGAATATGGGATTTCCTGGCCAAAATGGAAAGAGCGCGGCGGGGAGAGGCGTGCCGGACAGCGCTGCTCCTGACAGCAGGCTGTCAGGAGCAGGCGGGAAGGTGCGCCCGCAAGCCTCTTGTCGCTACACGCCCCTGGCGGCTGATGCGACCTGCGTAGCCGACCCGTTCAGGCGCGGCACCACGACGAGGCGTTTGATTTTGCCCTTCTTGTAGGCAGCGAGGAAGCGCGCATAATCCTTGAAGGCGACGCAGCCGCTCGACTGGCCGTAGCGGCCCCGAAGCAGATACGTATGGGCCAGAAACCCGTCGCGATTGTATTTGTTGCGGCCATCGACCGGCGTCAGGCGCAAGGCCTCCACACCATGAAAGCGCGACTCGCGCAGCGACAGATTATAGGTGTTGGGCGGTGTCGGCCCGCGGTTCTTCTGGTTGGCATAGCGCGGCTGGTCCGTCATGGCGCCGATGCCAGAATGCGCCTCGAGCTTCGAGCCGTCAGGCATGTAGACGGTGCCGGCGCTGATATCGTAGACGGCGACGCCATTTCCGGCTCCGCTTCTGGATCCCGGCGAGTTGAACAGGTTCCTGAACGCCTTGCCAAGGCCGCCCGAAGGCGTGTCGGGCTTGGCATAGGCCAAAACGTCACCGCCGTCGGCCGGCCGGCCTTGCCGCGTCGGTTTTGCCGGCTGAGCCTGCTGGACCGTCTCGCGTGCCTGCTTCGGCTGCTGGACGGGCTTGGGCTGCTGAACAGATTTGGGCTGCTGGACGGACTTAGGCTCCTGCTGGACGATTTTGGGCTGCGGCGGGTCGAATTGCGGGCGGCGGGTCGGCAACGGCACGTCGTCGGTCAGCGCGTCCGGCAGCGAGGCGGCATCGCCGGGTTGGTCCTGCTGGGTTTCGACGGGTGACACCGCGACATCGGCTGACGATTCCTCGATCGGCAGCGGTGAGGCGAACGCCTCGTCGTCGGCCGGCAGCGACTGCACGAGGGCAAGTGCCAACTGCGAATTGTCCGGTGTATCGGATTGGGCAAAGCCCATCGGCAACGGTGCGGTCTGCACGACCACCGAGCCGGTATCCAGCCGGGCGAAACGTTCGGCTGCCGGAACTGGCATGTTATCGGACAGGCTGGCCGTCACCTGGACGGACGGCACTAGCGACGCCTCGGCAATTCGCGGTGCGACGGTGGAGATCACCGGGCGCGTGTTGGCAGTGGCGGCAGGCTTTCCGGCGTCGGCAAAGGCAGCGGCCAGCTTCATCGGCGAAAGCGACGCTTCCATGCGTTCGAAGCGCTCCTGCGCCTTCGACTTCGCAGGGGCAGGCATCGGCTTTGCCTGCGCTACAAGGCGTTCGGATTTTTCCGCCTGCGAGCTTACCCTGGCCAGCTTGAAACAGCTGGCACCGCACTGCACCGAATGATCATGCAGGGCCTGAGTGCCGCCATTGGCGTTGGCCAGCACGAAGGGGGCTTTCAAGAAGTGCTGTTTCAGCGGATCGGTAAGTGCGAGCGATCCCGGCATGGACAGCGTCTGGGGCAGGCCAACCGAAGTCGCCGACAGCGAGGCGCCGACGGAACTGAGGCCGGCCATGGTGCCGATCAACCAAAGGCCGATGGCAGTGCTGACGCAAGGCAGCGCGACCCAGCGGGCCACCCGGCCAGCGTTGAAGGAAGAGGAACGCGGAGCATCGACGAACTCGCCGCCCTCATGCTGTCCCCGGTTTTTTTTGTGTGTACTCAACAACGCCATGCAACCAATCTCGCTTCAACCGGTTTCCCCGTACGTGGCCTTGAGAGCCGCGACGACCATTCTGTGAGTGATCCCAGGTGGTCCCCGACGCGTTTGCCGCGTCTGTAGTTGGTTGCCGATTGCTTCAAAATATGGACAAAGTTGGTTAATCAATTCCTCTCAAAACCAACGACGAGATGTGGATTTGGGCCAAATTTGGCTTCGTCCACGGCCAGGAAAGTGGTGTTGTCGCCCTTCCGACCTGGTTTTGCTGCCTGTTTTTGGCGGCCGAGTCAAGCAAAACAGCCGCTGCTAATTTTTGCGAAGCGCCTTCGCGCGGCATCTGCAGTGAGTGACTGCCAGCAGACATCGCCTGGGAAAGGCGCCTGCTTCCAGTAAAAATGTTGCCGGTCTTGCCAAGATTTCCCCTGCGGAAGGGCCTGAAGCAGCCCGTCCTCAGTTGAACCAGAGCGCAAACGTCAAAAACCCGCCGCCGCCGAACTGGCGCTGGATCTGGTCGAAATCGTCGCTGGTCACGAGTTCGCCGCTTTCGAGGTAGGGCGCGATGGCCGGGCCGCTGATCGACAGCACCAGATCGAAGTTTTTCGGGTCATCGAAGAAGCGCTTCATGTTGATGCCTAGGCCAGTGCTGGCGGTGACGCGGAAATGCGGCAGCAGCTTGCGGCCTTCCAGGAGATCCTCGGCCATGGTCAAGGCGGCGAGCCAGGCCTGAACCTGCTCCTCGCCGACTTCGAGGCCGGTGAGTGGGTTCTCGCCCTTCTGCTGCGGTCCAGGCAGCCATTCGCGGTCATTGTCGGTCTCGGCACGGATCGCCTTCCAGTCCTCACGCGACAGCCGGATCATTTCCAGCAAATGGCGGCGCGCTGCTTGACGGCGCTCCGGCTCGATCACCGGCCAGTTGACGAGATGCACCATCGAGATGAAATCGGCGATGCGCCATTCCGACGAGAAGATGCTCGAGCCCATGTCGCCGGCCGGCGGCACCAGAATATTCTGCAACGGCAGCTTGGCGCGCGGGAACAGCATATGGAACGAGCCGTCGAAGGTGCTCCTGAAATCATGCGCCAGCCAGAAATCGGCTTGGGCCATCAGGAACTCGGCATAGCCCTGCAGCCAGTATCCGTCGGCGCGGTCGAAACGGAAGGTGAGCGTGGGAACGGCATCGTCCGATGTAATGCCGCCCCGTGACAACGCGGCAATGATCGCCGCCATGCTCTCGTCCGGCGCGATGGTGCCGTCCTCGTTGAGGTCGATGCCCGCGCGGGTGAGATCTATGACCATGCCGATATCGGCATCGGGCGGCACCGACGCAAACGTGGCGGCGGATTTCTCCAGCCGGTCGCGGAAGCCGACCAGGATGGCGCGGAACTGCTCGTAAGTCAGCGGCTCGGGATTGGGATTATCGGGCACCGGCAACCGCATCAGCGGCAGCATGAAGGATTGCGGGCTTTCGAAACCATGACGGTGCAGGCCGGTGGCCAGGATCTCCAGTGCGGTGAAGAACTCGCCCGCCCCGGCCGCATAGGCGGATGCCGGGTCTTTTGGCGCGGCGGCCTCAAGTACCGACAGGGCAGTGTCGCGCGCGGCCACGCTCTTCGCCTCGAACAGTCGGGTGGCCGCTTCGGGCATTGCCGCCGACGAGGAAGACAGCGGCAGGAGCAAAATGAAAGCGGATGTCAGCAGGCCTGCCAGTCGTGTCATCTTTTCCCCCCAATATTTGTCGCGCCGCGCAAATATACACCATTTGCAACGCTGCGCTTCAACCCGCCGCGAGGACGGTTTACACAGGGCAAACAATTGGGCATCGCGTGTCGAACTATCCGCTTTCCTACAAGCTGTCCTGGCTGCCGCGTTTTCTCAAGCCATCGCTGGCCGGCGACGCGCAAGACTTTTCGCCCATTGCGGAAACGCTGATCGATTCAGCGCCAAGGCAGACGGTGCGGCTGGCGTTCGTCGGCGACATCTCGGCGGTGGCCAATCGCGGTGCGCCGGACTGCGATCCGGCGATCAAGGCGCTGCTCGGCGCGGCCGATCTGGTGATCGGCAATTGCGAAAGCCCTGTGGTGGATAGACCAAGCGCTGCGCTGGGCACAAGGCTCGGCACGCATCATGCGATGAGCGAGTTGTTTCTGGCCGAGGCGTTGGCGGCGGTTGGTATTGCGCGAGAGAAGCTCGTGCTGTCGCTGGCCAACAACCATGTGCTGGATCAGGGCATCGCCGGTTTCGACGAGACAATCGCGGCGCTGCTGCGGCTCGGCATCCGCACGATCGGCCTGGCCGCCGACGGTCCGGTTGTGCCGGTGCAGGTTGGATCGCTCAATGTAGGCTTTGCCGCCTTCACGCTGTGGCGCAACGCCGATGAAAAACTGTTTGCGGGGCGCGTTTCGATGGACAGCGATCCGGCCGGCTGGCCGCGCGATGGCTTAGACCTTCTCTGCGCCGTGCCGCATTGGGACTGGGAGTTCCGGCATTTTCCGCGTGCCGAGACGCGAGTTCTGGCCAGGCGGCTGGCCGGGCAGGGCGTCGGACTGATCGCCGGCCATCACGCCCATGTCGTTCAACCGGTGGAAAAGATCGACGGGACGATCGTCGCTTATGGGCTCGGCGATTTCCTCGGCACCGCCTTTGCGCGCCAGCCATGGCCGGGTCGCATCGGGTCTATCCTCCTTGTCGATGTCAGTGCCGATGCCGGCACGCGCGGGACGATCGCGTCTTACCGGCTGCATCACTTCATGCGCCTGCGCGCTGGCGACCGTGAGCGGCTGGTGGTGGTGGAGGCATTGGAGGGCCGAGTGCGTGACAAGGTCGAGGGGCGACTGAAAGCGGTCTTTCCTTAGTGCTGCAAGCGACGAGACGTTGCCTATGGGGTCCATGGCTGGCGCATGCATTTGTCTTTTGCTGCGCTGGTCGACCCCCACTCCGTCTCGGCTTCGCCGAGCCACCTCTCCCCCGATCGACGGGGTAGAGGAAAGCGCCAAGCTTTTTGCCGTCAGCGCTCGTCCAGCAACGCTCCTTTCCTTTCCCTCCGGAGGGGGGGAAGGTGGCGCTGCGAAGCAGCGACGGATTGGGGGAACCACGTGGTAATCAGGCGTGGACATTTGTTGAAGAGGCACTGCAGTCGATACATCGAACAAAACCAGCTATCATGAACTTGTCGAGGCTTGCGGGGGTAGCGGTGGAAACAGCGGATTTCATGCCGAGCGAAACGGTCATCGCCGGCATCCGGAAAGACATCGAGGCCTATGAAGCGGCGAGGGCTTCGGCGGTCCGGCAGGTGCGCTGGCGGGTGCCGGTGTTCGTGGGGCTGGTGCTGGTGGCCGTGGTGCTGGTCGCGTGGCTGTTCAACAAGGTCGCCGACCCCAACGAGCAATGGGTCTCGACGCCGCATGTATTTCTCTATGTGATCGGCTTCGCGGCTTCGATCCTGCTCTATTTCCAGGCCAGGAAACCGGCGACGCGGCTGCAGCAATCGTTCCGCGAGACGCTGCTGCCGATCATCTTCGGCTTCATCGCCGACATGCGCTACCAGCACAGCGTGACGCCGAATTCCTTCGACCGGTTGCCGCGCACGGCGGTTGGTCCGTTCAACCGCCAGGCGTTCGACGACATCGTCGCGGGCCGCTACGAAGGGTTTCCGTTCGAACTCTACGAGGCGCATCTGCGGGAAGGGTCGGGCAAGGGCTCGTCGACCGCCTTCCAGGGCGTCATCGTCGCCTTCGAGACCATCGCGCCGTTCCCCGGCATATTGGTGGCGACGCGCCGGACCAACGCGGTCATCAGCTTCTTTCGCGGCATATTCGCCAGCAAGCTGCAGGAGCTGTCCAGTGGCGATGCTTTGCTCGATGCCGCCTACGAGTTCCGCACCGACAATCTCGGAGCGGCACAGCCACTGGTGAGCGGCCGGCTGGCGCAGGCGCTGAAATGGCTTGGCGAAACCTGGCCCGACGATCCGGCCCGTGTCGCGCTCAATGGCAGCGATGGGTTCCTGCTGCTGCCGCAGACGAGGAACTTCTTCGAACTGCCGGATATTTCGGTGCCGCTCGACTACAGCAGGCATGTCGCGCCGATGATATCGGACATGGGCGCGATGCTGGCGACGGCGGCGCTGGTGCGAAAGATCGGCGGGAGGGACGAGGCAAGCTAGTCCGGCCGAGCATACGATCAACAATCGTAACCGGAGTTGTCACGCATATAGTCCGCTTCATCCTTCGACATTCTCTTGAACATCACACAGACGGTGAAGCTGCCGACTTGCCGCCCGTCGCGTCTGTATCCCCAGTCGGAAACATCGTCCCTGGTGAATTCTATAGTCTGGCCGAGGACGACATTGCGCACTGCCTCCGGCTGGTTTGCCAATATGCCGACGAAGCCGGTTTCCGTGCGGCGGAACGGGATGACCCAGAAGTGCTCGCGGACATTCCCATCGCGCACCTCGACCTTCAATTTGAACCTGTCCGTGCCCGAGGGCGGTGCTTCGGCCAGGGCCAGGAACTCATCCAAGCTGGCATGCGCCTTCGCAGTCGCTACCGCCATGTCGGGATCGTCCCTGGCAAACATAACCGTTTTGTCGTCGCCCGAATCCGCGCCTTGTGCGCCGGCCGATCCCGGAGCAAGCGCGAGCATCAGGGATATCATGGCCCGGACTGCAAGCTTCACGGAAGGCCCCCCTTCATCGTAACGACGCACCATCCTGCATCCGTTCCCGATTTGCAACCGGAGCGCGAGTTTTGATCCGCTTTGGAGTGGCGGTTTTGAACTGATCCATGAAACAAAATGTGTACCGAAGACCGGTCGGCAGTCTGTTTCGTGATGCCGCCCGAGGCGGATTGCGGCGGCCGCGCCGTGATCGAAACCGCCCGCCACATCTAGGTTAAACGACTCTTTTCGTGGACAGAAGTGCGCCATTGGGGGAGCCGAAGCGGCCTGAAATGATCTTGGCCGCAGACAATGTGTCGGAATTAAGCCTATGATATTGTTTGCGAAAATTCACCCAACGTGATTTGCGGAGGGAGCGCTTTCCGTTCCAGTTTCAGGCCGTCCGGTGCTGTCGTTTCCCAAGGCGGCGGTCCGGAAAGTGAAACAGCACGGAGTGCTTACCATGAAGAAGACCCTCGCAACCACCGCCGCTCTGCTCGCCTTCCTAGGCACCGCCTATGCCGCGACCGTTCAGGGCACCATCCAGGCCGTCGACCCGACGACCAAGTCGATCACGCTCGACGACGGCAAGATCTACCAGCTATCGCCGGAAGCGGCGGTCGGCAAATTGAAGGTCGGCGCCAAGGTAGCAGTGACCGTCGATGACAAGACCGGTATCGTGACGTCGATCAAGAAGGCTTCGTAAGGCGCCAGCGGACCTGCTGACCGAACTTTCAAACCCTGTTCCACTCTCATGGCCGGTCCCTACGAGGATCGGCCATTTTCATCCGTCGCCTCTCGATGCCGGGCTATCTGGATAAGGTCTTCCGGCTGGACCCCAGGGACGGCCGGCGGAACGCTGTCCGGCGGCATCGCTATGGTTTTTGCCAAAAAGCCGCGCTATCCCTTGGCCAACGGGGGATATTCATGGCCGACGAACAAAAAGGGTTTCGCCTGTCGCGGCGACTGCTGCTGGGTGCGGCTGTCGTCGGCGGCGCGATGCTGTGGGGCGGCAACACGGTGGCGCGGCTGGCGCGCGGGCCTTCGGGCCCAAAGAACGCAGGACGGATAGCCGATATAGACGGCTTCCCGCTGCCTCTGAAGCTGCCGGACAATGCGCCGGCCTTCGATGCGTCGCTGCCCTGGTCGGCAAAAGGCGGCGACATCAACGATGCCAGCGGCCTGTCGAGGACGCCGGTCTACGGCGTCGTCGAGGTCAGCGAGGACGAGCACATCGCCAAGGCGCTGGCCTTCGCGCATGCCAATGGCCTGAAAGTCTCACTGGCCGCCATCCGCCATTCGATGGGCGGGCATGCCTTCGACGACAACGCGCTGGTGCTCGACCTCAGAAAGTTCAACAAGGTGACCGTGGATGCTGCGGCGAAGACCATGACCTTGCAGCCGGGCGCGTGCTGGCACGACATCCAGAACCTTCTGCATCCGCACTTTGCGGTGAAGGCCATGCAATCAACCGACATCTTCTCGGTCGGCGGCTCGCTGTCGGTCAATGCGCACGGAATGGACCACCAGGCAGGCTCGGTGGCGGGCTCGATCCGCTCGATGCGAGTGATGCTGGCTGACGGCTCGGTGACGACCTGCTCGCCCACCGAGAACACCGAGCTATTCCGCCACGTCGTCGGCGGCTACGGCCTGTTCGGCGTGGTGCTGGAGGCGACGCTCGATATCGTCGACAACGTCGTCTACCGGACCTCGCGCGAAATCATCAGATCGGACGATTTTCCGAAATTCTTCGCCGAGGTGCTGGAGCCGAACAAGGAGATCGGCCTGTTCTACGGCCATCTGTCGACGGCGCCCGGCAATTTCCTCGAGGACATGATCGTCTACCGTTACGACAAGGTGGCGGAGCAGCCGCCGGCGGATCAGCCTGAGATCGGCGAGCCGGGTTCGGTCGGGTTGAAGCGGGTGATCATCAACCTGGCGAAATGGGGCAGCCTGTTCCAGGAGTTGAAGTGGTTCACCGAAAAGACGCTGGAGCCGAAATTCGAAAGCTGCACGGTGGCGCGCACCTCAGCCATGGCCGAGGGCGAGGCTTGTCTCGTCACCCGCAACAACCCGATGCACGATTCGGTCCCCTATCTCTTCAACGATCGGATGGAAGAAACCGACATCCTGCACGAATATTTTATTCCACGTGCCGCCTATGTCGAATTCATCGCGGAAGCGCGCGAGATCCTGCGCAACCAGACGCTGCCGGTGCTCAATGCTTCGGTGCGCATCGTCCACAAGGAGGATGTGGCGCTGACCTACGCGCCGGAGCCGGCCTATTCGCTGGTGCTCTACATCAACCAGCCGACCGATGCCGACGGCAATGCCAGGATGCGGGCGCTGACCCGGGCGCTGATCGACGCGACGATCAAGCATGGCGGCCGGTTCTTCCTGCCCTACCAGCTGCATTACACGGCCAGGGAGCTGCTGGCCTCCTATCCCGAACTGCCGGCCTTCCTGGCGGCGAAGCGGCAGTATGACCCGACAGAACTGTTTTCCTCGACCTTCTACCGTGCCATCAAGGCGCTGAGCGGGGTGGCATAAAAAGCAGGAGAACAACCCATGCGCAAGGTATCAGCTGCGGCACTCATCCTCATCGCGCTGTGCGCTGGCCCTGCCGGAGCCGAGGATCTCAAGGCCTTCAAGCTGACCATCGACGGCGTGACGGTCGATATCGATCCCGGCGAGAGCGCAGACGTGACCCTGCCTGGCGGCAAGCGGAGCAAGGTGACGCTCGAACGCAACGACTTCGCCACCTTTTCCGGCAGCGTTTTCTCCTTCGTTCACCCCAGCAACATTTCGGTGACCAAGACCGACCTCGGCGATGATATCACGCAGTATCTGATGGCGTCGGCTCTCGGCACGATCGTCGTGGTGCAGGAATATGGCGCGATGAATCCGGTGTCGCTTAACCAGCTGATGCTGCAGGAGATGACCAAGGAATCGGTGCAGGCCGGCGCCACGCTGACGCAGGAGCCGACCACGCGCAAACTCGCCGACGGCAAGGAATTGACCGGCATCCACGCCGAGGTGAAGACACGCACCGACACCGCCGATTTCGAGATCGTCGGCTTCGGCGTTGCCGATCGGGGGCTGCTGTTCATCACCCGCATTGCCGGTGAGGATGCAGCGACCGAAAAGCCGCTGGTCGACAAGTTCTGGCAGAGCCTGAAAGTCAAGTTGCAGCGGGACTAGGGTCGTGCCCGGTTTGGATTTTCGGTTGGGATCCACACTTTTGCGTAACGGCGGCTCAAGTTATTCTAACGATCCGGATGTGGAGATCCTGCAGCATGGCGAAGCTCATTTTCAGAATGAACCAGTCCCTCGACGGTTACGTCGACCACCAGAAAATGCCGTCAGGCCCGAAAATCTTTCGTCACTGGATGGAGCAAGTGCGCAATTTGAGCGGCAGTGTGTACGGTCGCGGCATGTACGAGGTCATGCGCTATTGGGACGAAGACCATCCTGAGTGGAGCGCGGAGGCGCACGAATTCGCGGCGGCGTGGCGGAACCAACCGAAATGGGTTGTGTCGCGCTCGCTGAAGTCGGTCGGCCCCAACGCCACACTTGTCGCGGACGACGTCGAGGCGGTGATAGGTAGGCTTAAGGCTGAGCTCGTCGGGGAGATTTCAGTTTCCGGACCGGACCTGGCGCGAAGCCTGACCGACCTTGGTCTTATCGATGCGTACCAACTCTATTTCCACCCGTTCGTGCTTGGTCAGGGTAAGCCATTCTTCGCCGGCCCCCGGCCACCGCTTCGCTTCGTGGCCAGCGATCCGATAGGCGACGACGTGATCAGGTTGACCTATGTGCCTTCCTGATCACGCGGTCGTCAAACGCCGGCGGGCCTAAAGCCCCTTCGGCATCAATCCGGCCAGCCAGTTCACGGAGCGTTTCGCGGCGTCGGCGGTTGCCGAAGCGGCGC
>NZ_RZTB01000013.1:0-11565 GCF_003997735.1 Mesorhizobium sp. M7A.F.Ca.MR.148.00.0.0
GACCAGGAGCGTGATCAGCCCGGCGAGAGCGACCGTTACGCCCAGACCGAATATGTCGTACATGGTGCGCGATCGGGCCGCGACGATGTGGTGCCACGCAATGCCGACGATTGCGGTGATGAGGATACCCATGACACCAGCACCCGCACCCTGTCCGCCGAGATGGATGCGATAAACAATGGAGCCGAACGTGGCGATGAGCATTGCCGGCCATCCGCCAAAGAACGCGGCAGCAGCAATGAAGGCGGCGCGCAGATCGACGACGAAGCCGGAGACGGACAGGGCCGTCGCCATGGAAATGATCGCGCCCACGCACATGACCACGCCGAGAAGCAGCGACTGCATCCGCCGCGAGAGACGCCCGGTGAAATCCGCCACAAGGTCCCAGGCGACCACGAGGATGGAGACCAGGGCAAGGTTGGCGAGGAGTGAGTGCCAGATGTCGGTCATGACTTCGGCTCCTTTTTCCCGATAAATACCGACAAAACCTATCCGAGGTCTAAAGAAGCAGCCCGGCCATGCCGTTCTATTCCCTTTTGGGCACATGGGACCCGAGAGTACCTTTGCGATCTTCCATGAAGCCGATCAGCTCATGATTCGACGGTGTCGTAAGCGCAGATGAGCAAGAGGCATCGCGGCAAATCGGGTCAGCATTTGCACATGATCTGTAAAGTGTCGCCTTGAACATCTCCTTCTTTCCATACATAGGTCGACCAGGTGGGTGGCGGCTCAACATGGAACTTCAATGAACCTCCCTATCTTCGCCATCAACCTCGATCGCGAGACCCAGCGCTGGAGCGAATTGCTCGCCAGCGCCGAGGCGGCGGGACTGACCTTGCAGCGCATTGCCGCCGTCGACGGTCGGGGGCTTGCTGAAAAAGACTGGACGGAGATCGATCTTCCAGCCGCGCGCAAGCTGAGCGGGCGCGACATCCTTTCGGGCGAATATGCCTGTTACCGCAGCCATATCCGGGCGCTGGAAACGTTCCTGGCCGGTGGCAGCGCCCATGGCCTGATTGTCGAGGACGACGTCCTCTTCAGCGAAAACACCATGCGGCGCATCGAGGCCATCATCGCGGCGGTGCCGGATTTCGACGTCATCAAGCTGACCAACCATCGCATGAGCTTCTTCATGCGCGCGGTCGAAACGGCGGAAGGCGACGAGATCGGTCGTGCGCTGCATGGCCCGCAAGGCTCGGCCGCCGCCTATCTGGTGACGCGAGAGGGCGCGCAGGGTCTGTTGTCGGCGCTCGCCGTAATGAAAATGCCATGGGACGTCGCGCTCGAGCGCTTTTGGGATACCGGCCTGAAAGTCTATTCGGTCCGCCAAAACGTGCTTGGCTTCGCCGCCAGCAGTGGGATTTCGGGCATAGCCGGTCCCTCGGGAAGCTACAAATCCGCAAGACTGGGCGGGCCGAGCCGGCTACGTGCCGGGGTGTTACGGGCCAGCGACGAACTGCGCCGCCTGCATCACGTCCTGCTGCCGCCCCCTGTGCCGCGAAATGCCCTGGATGATGCCAAGGACAACGCGCCGCGCCACACCTTGCTTCTGTTGCTTGCGGCACTCGCCATTCTCGCTTTGGTCTCCGCGGTGTGGCGCGAGGCCGACACCTACCGCTATGCGGGCCTGGCGCTGGCCCTGGTCGCGGTCATCCGCTGGTTCAGAGTGGATTTGTGGACCTACAGCAAACCGCTGATCGGTTGGGTCGGCTTTCTGTGTCTGGGCTGGTCGCTCTATGTCTTCATCCGACTGGCGATCGTCTATTTCGGCACCCACCAGTTGGGTGGCGCCGAAGGCATTTACATGTTTCCGCTGTTCTACGCGACGACAGGCTTCGCGTTTCTGCTGTTTGTCAGGCAGCCCGCACGGCTCGTGCTCTGGTTCATGATCCTCAGTCTCGTCTTCCTGGCGGCGGACACCTTCTATTCGGACATGTTTCAAGGCATCCAACCGGCCCCGTGGCTTTTCAACAATCCCATCCACGCGTCGGTGGCGGCCGGTTTCATCTTCCTCTGCACGCTGCAATTCATGGCCTACTCGGCCCAGAGAACGGATCTCGGGAAAGCAACCAAGAACCTGCATTGGGCCCTGTCGACAGCCGTCCTGCTGCTTGCCCTCGTCAATATCATCGAGATGCGCTCAAAGGGAGTGTGGCTTGCGCTTGCGCTCGCTCTGCTCTTGTTGGCGGTGATGACCCTGGCGAGAGGCCATCGCCGCGAACTGTTGGTTTCGGGTGGCGTGCTGGTGATCGTGGCGGCCGGCATTGTCGCAGCACACAACATCTTCTCGTCCACCGCCGACGATACCATGACGTTCATCAAAACCTTGGTTCCGGATGTGTTCAGGCATGGGTTCCTCCCCGCCTTCGACCGCGCCATCGCGAGCGACGCGGTTCCGCTTGCAGCCAAGGAGAGGCTGATGCTGTGGGCGGATGCGATCAACATCTGGAAGCGCCACCCGATCTTCGGGGCCAGTTCCAGCTGGCTGACCGAATGGCAGAACAGAACCTATCATCCCATGATCTTCAACGTCTTCCACAATGGTTATCTGGAGATTGCCGTGCGTTATGGGGTGGTCGGACTGGCGTTCTTTGCCTTTCTCTACACCTGGTCGGCCAGGCAGGTTCTGCTGGCCATGCGAGCCAAGCTTGTCGCTCCGGCCGCATGGTCCTGCTACATCTCCACACTGGTCTTCTTCGCCCTAACCATCCTTACCAATTCCAACAACCGGCTGGCCATGGGCGAGGCCTTCATGTGGTTTGCCGCGGCGTTCGGCTTCTATTGTTTTTATGTTCGCCAGCAGAAGAACCTTGTCGCGCCGCGAACCTATTTTTAGGGCCTGCCGGCGCAGCACATATCTGACCAGCCGATTGCGACCAATCCACCTTTGACGCCCCGCTCAATTTCCCGATAATCGGGAAAGTCGATGCCAAAATCCATGGCTTATCGCCGGCAACCCCTTCGTTACGATCGACACGGATCACAGACAGGGGTTGTCACGGACATGCTGACGGACAGGCAGGCACGCGAGGCGGTGGAGCAGTACCGCGAGGAAGGATACGCGGTCGTTCGACAATTCGTCGACGGCGACGAGATGATCCGGCTGAAGAAGGAAACCGATGCGGTCTATGCCGAAGGCCTCAAGCATCACGCCACCTTCCGGCACGGCAACCTGAATTTCCAGATCCTGCCTGAATCGGACTTTGGCCAACGCTATGTGCTGCAGGCTTACTGGTTTTCCTGGATCAATTCCTATTTCGAAGAATTCCGCCGCAATCCCGACTATCTGAAGCTGCTCGAGAGCCTGATCGGCCGTGACATAAGGCAGATCGCCCAACAGCTGCACTGGAAGCCGCCCGGCGCCAATGTCACGGGTTATCGCTTCCACCAGGATTTGCGCTTCCGTAACCAGGCCGCCTTCGACAATGTCGCCGACGCCACCGTGACAACAGGCCTCGCGGTCGATCGGGCGACGCTGGACAATGGCTGCCTTCAGGTCGTGCCCGGCAGCCACAAGCTCGGCTATCTCGGCCTGTCGGACGAGGGAACCGGCGAGCTGATGAAGGGCCTGACCGCCGAAGAAGAGTTGCGCAAGGTCGGCATCGACCCGGCGACCATCGTTCCGCTGGTGCTGGAGCCGGGCGACCTTGCTTTATGGGGGCTGCTTACCGTGCACGGCTCCTCGCCCAACAAATCGCGGCACGACCGGGCCTTTGCGTTGTCCAGCTATGTGCGGGCCGATACGACGCAACGTGGCGAATGGGCGTTCAGGGACGGTGTTTCGGTGCCGCTCGGCAAGACGCCGGCACTGTGCAAATACGAAAAGCTCTTCGAGGAGCCGGGACCGATGTACGACACCACCGCCTGGTGGAAATGACGCTGCCGCGTCGGGCGACGGGGGCAGAGGGGGCCTGGCGTTCGCGCCAGGCCCCTGACGGCGTTGGCCGGCAATCGGGCAGCATTTCAGGCGGTGAAGTCGGCCGACAGTTCGCGGATCAGGAAATCGACGAACGCGCGCACCTTGGCCGCAATATAGGTGCGGTGCGGATAGAGCGCGTAGATCGGGCTGGAGCCGGGGCGAAACTCATCGAGCTGCACTTCCAGCCGGCCGTCCCTGATCGCGGCGTCGACCAGCAGGCTGGGCAGGTTGCCGATGCCGAAACCGGCGGTGGTCATCTGGTAGGCGGCTTCGACGCTGTTGGTCGAGATGCGCCCCCCGACAGCCGCATCGAAAGGGCCGTCGGGTCCGATGAAAGGCCATGTGCCAAGGCGCTTGGCGAAATTGCTCAGCACGCAGGAATGGCTTGCCAGCTCATCCGGGTGGACCGGACGGCCGTTTGCATCCCAATAATCGGGCGTGGCGCAGACATAATTGCGGACTTCACCAAGCCGGCGGGCAATCAGGGCGGAATCCGCCTGACCGCCGAAGCGGATGGCCACATCGTAGCCTTCCTCGACAATGCCGACGACATAACGCGCGGTGAGGTCGAACTCGATCGTGGTGAGCGGGTTTTCTTCGAGGAATTTCGGCACCAGCTTGGTTATGCGCGTGTGGCCCAGAACATTGGAGCAGGAAACCCGGATCAGGCCGCGCGTCTCCTTGTGCAGGCCGCGCGTCGAATCCTGCAGTTCGGATATGTCGTCGAGCAGGCTGCGCGCACGCGGAGCATAGTCGCGGCCCGCCTCGGTGAGGCTGAGACGCCTTGTGGTGCGATTGATGAGCCGGACGCCAAGGTCGTCTTCCAGTTCCTTGATGGTACGGCTGACGGCCGTCGTCGACATGTTGAGATCGCGCGCCGCCGCCGACAGGCTGCCCAGCAGGCAAACCCGATCGAACACCCGCATCGCCGTCAGAAGATTCATCTTGCCTTCCCCTCGCCGTCGCGGCCCCGCCGCCATCGGCTGCGTCCTGTAGAAAACAGCGCCCAGCAACGACGCGGCAAGGGCATTCCACCGAATTTGGGCGTAAAATCAACAATGGGAGAACCGATATGACATCCAGACCTCTTCATCCCGCGATCGGCACATTTGCGAAAGGCGCGAAGAGCGGCGCGCTTGGTCGCCGCGAGTTCCTGGCGCTGGCCAGCGCCTTCGGCGCCAGCACGGCAATTGCCTATGGGCTCATCGGTCAGCCGGTCCCGGCGCGAGCCGAGGAAGCCGTCCAACCCAGGAAGGGCGGCGTGGTGCGTGTTGCCATGCAGGTGATGGAGTTGGAAGACCCGCGCAAGTTCAAGGTTTCGCAGATGGGCAACATCGCCATGCAGTTTCTCGAACCGCTGGTGCGCTGGAAGCCGGATTTCACCTTCGAGCCGGTGCTGCTGCAGAGCTGGGAGATCAATGCGGACGCGACGGAATATGTGCTCAAGGTGCGTCCGGGCGTGAAATGGTCGAACGGCGACGATTTCACCGCCACGGATGTTGCCTTCAACATCACGCGCTGGTGCGAGAAGGATGCCGCCGGCAACTCGATGGCCGGGCGCATGACCGCGCTGATCGATCCCGACACCAAGGTGGCGCGCACTGGCGCCATCGAGGTTCGCGACGGCCACACCGTGGTCCTGAAACTGTCTCAGCCCGACATCACCATCATCCCAGCGATGACCGACTATCCGGCATTGATCGTCCACCACGCCTTCAATCCGAAGGCGGCGCCACTGTCGGCCAACCCCGTTTGCACGGGCCCGTTCGAACTTAAAAGACTCGATGTCGGCGTTGCTGCCTCGGTGCGCAAGCGGCCGGACGGGTCGTGGTGGGGCGGCGAGGTGTTCCTCGACGGCATCGACTGGACCGACTACGGCACCGACTCGGCCGCCACCGTCTCCGCATTCGAATCCGGTGAGATCGACCTGAATGGGCAGACGCAGTCCTATGACGTCGCCATGCTCGACAGGCTGGGCCTGAAGAAAAGCGAGATCGTCACTGCCGCCACCCTGGTCTCGCGCTGCAACGTCAACGCCAAACCCTATGACGACAAGCGCGTGCGCAACGCCATACAGCTTGCGGTCGACAACGAAGCGGTGCTGCAACTGGGCGCCGACGGCATGGGTATCGTCGCGCAGAACGATCATGTCGGACCGATGCATCCCGAACACGCCGACTTGCCGCCGATCAAACGTGATCCGGTCCGGGCCAGGGCATTGCTCCAGGAAGCCGGCCAGCTCGATTTCGAATTTGATCTGATCTCGGTCGAAGCCGATTACCGCAAGGAAAGCTCCGATGCCGTCGCCCAGCAGATGCGCGACGCGGGCTTCAAGGTGAAACGCACCGTCATCCCGGAATCGGCATTCTGGAACGACTGGACGAAGTATCCCTTCGCGACCACCAATTGGAACGCCCGACCGCTCGGCATCCAGACCTATGCGCTTGCCTACCAGACCGGTTCGGCATGGAACGAGACAGGGTTCGCCGATCCCGACTTCGATGCCAAGGTCCACAAGGCCAACGCCATCGCCGATCCGGAGCAGCGCCGTGCGGTGATGAAGGAACTGCAGGTCATGCTGCAGGATTCCGGCATCATCGTTCAGCCCTACTGGCGAAAGCTGTTCTGCCATATGAAACCTGCCTTGATGGGCTACCAGATGCATCAAGCCTATGAGCAGGATTTCACCCGGGCCTGGCTCGCGGCCTGATCGCGGGCAACCCTCCGACAGGCGGCGCATTTTCCGGCGCCGCCCATCGCCTGCTCACCGGGAAAATTGCGCCGAAGCGTCGGCATCAAGGGCGTTCGAGGAGCAGTGCGGGCTTCGCATCGGGCATGATGCGCAGGTGCGGCCACACGCGCCATACCTTGGCAGGTCGGCCGGAATCCCGGGCCGCCGCACCGGACCGGCTGGCACATCAAGCGTGTGAAACATTCTGGTTTCCGCCTCTGTCATCATCAAGCTCCGGTTCATGGCTGGAGCTTACTTTTGAAAGATGGAAGTGAAACCCGCTTTCCCGGGCAACGACCTTCCCGAAAACCGGGAGAATTCGCGCTCTTGGTGCCGACAGGAACCGAAGCGGCAAGATCGAGCCGCATGAGCGGTCTGCCGCCGCCTGATGTTTAGAGATCTCAGGTCTCTGCCGCTCAATCGAACTGAATTCGCCTGCTTATTGCGCGGAACTCCAGCCTGTCTCGGACGTTGGACGCCAATATCTACAAGATATTTTCCGGTCGACGACAGGCAGTATTATGAAGCTGGCGAAACGCCCCGAGCCACACACGGTCTTCGGACATGAAGCAATTTTGCGGTTGAGATCGCGGAACATGCGGCGTTATTTCCATCCTATCTGGAGACCTTAAATTGCCAGTTCGAATATGCTGCGTCTTCGGCAGCTGGCAACTGCTCAGCCTGGTTGCCTCTCTTCGCCAGTCAACAATGGATAGAAGCTTCCCGGCGGGTGAGGAGCATGAGGATTACCTTCTGCTCTATGAAACGGCCGGCGTTTCCGAGCATTTCAAGACCGGTCTTGCTGAACTTGCGTCTACAGTATGGACCTGGAAACGGATCATATGGGCATACGACCTTCTGACGTCCGAGCGTAAATATGGGCAACTGCAAATTTTCCGGATCCATCGTCTGATCCGAGACACAATTGGCATCGACGCGAGTTCCGCGGTTGAAATCTGGGCCTGCTTCGTTAACCGGCCATCGGAAAAAATACTGCTGGACTCATACCCAGAAGCCGAGATCGTTTTGTATGAGGATGGCTTGACGTCATACCTTCCATTCGAAATATCAACCATGTCACGGCCGCCAGGCACCAGGTTTAGACGGCGCATCACCGGAGCCTTGATTGCAGGACTCTCTACAATTTCACCGGCGTTCCGACTGAGGAAAGCGGCCGACAAGATAGAAAGACACCATCTGAGACGGGTGACAAAGTTTTATTCTTTGCTCCACGAAATCCCCATTCACGATGCTCTGGAGAACGTACCAAGATTCCAGGTCGGCGCTTCGCTGATGCGCGACGTAATAGATGAAGCCTGCAGGGATGCGCTTTCCGGCGGCAATGAACATTGCCGTGCGTCAGCCAACCCACGGATCCTGCTGCTCGGCCAGGCATTGTCGCGAAACGGCATAATGTCGTACGCGCACGAGGCGGCGATCTATAGACGCATTGCGGAGCAGATCGTTGAGAGAGGATACGACGTCGTCTGGAAGGAACATCCCAGAATAAGCACGCCCTTCTTCCCCGAATTGCTGGATACCATCGGCAATGTGACAGCCGACGCCAGCACCAGGATCATGGAGGCGAACCTTCCGCACATATACCCGATAGAGCTTGTCGTATCCCGGATGAACATTGTTGGGTGCGTCTCGGGCACGTCAGCTGCCCTTCTCTACCTGAAGTGGCTTTACGGCATCAAAACATACACATTTGCGGAAACCTTGATCCCCCTGATGACTGGCGCGGATATTCTAATGAGCGAAATGATGAAAGCCCATGCGGAGCCCTTTTCAGCACTCCACTCTTTGAACGAGACGCAGACGGGGATCCGTTGAACGGCGGCAACGCCGCGCTACGTCTCGGCGCATCAAGACCAGGCGGAACAGACCTGGCTCAAAAGGCTCGAGCAAAAATTGCGGCTTGGAAAGACAACGCCGTCGATCTGAGTTTCAGCCTGAACCGCCAATACCGAGCCGGTTTCGACCTTCGCGGCGGGCAGGCACAGATTGGAGCAGAATGAGACTTCATCCAGCCGCCGAACGGATTGCTTTTTTCAGCACGCTTGTCGCTGTTCTTGTCCTTGCACTGGTGCCTATACCCGGACTCGAGGAGTATGGGATCGATATCGGTTTCCATTACGACAAGCTGAATCACGCCAGCGCCTTTGCCGTCATGACTTTCCTTGGAGGGCTCGGCTGGCCTGATCGCAAGGTCAGGCTGATCGTCTTCCTTGCAGTTGTTGGAGCGGCGATCGAGGTCCTCCAGGGCACGGCGGTGATAGCGCGCGATCTGGATGTGTACGACTGGGTTGCCGATTGCGTCGGCATCGCGTGTGGCCTCGTGGCCGTGATCTGTGTGAACTGGAACTTGCGGCGCAGAGGTTGAGCCGGTTCTCAAGCCTTATGTGCACGGCGCCGATAGCCACAGGAGTTCGCCCCCGGCTCCATTGACTCGGCCAAATCGGATTGCAACGATCCGATCCGAGAGTGGGCGGTTTTTTCTACCTTGGCCGGACAGATGAAGCTTCGGGCGCGGCACCCAGGAAGCGCGCCATCAGTATTGAGGGACGATGACGATCAAGATCAGGCTTCCGGGTGGCGTGTTGAAGGTCAAGCAACGTCATGAGTTGCGGCGACGGGAGCACAAGGGCGAAGTCCCGGTCTGGCAGTTTGGCAAATATTTCGTCATCTGGTGGCCCAGTACAATTCCCGACCGACCCTCCAAGAGCTCGAATACTAATGAGGAGCTTGAAATGAACCTTCCGTCGACTGGAGAGAAAGCACGTAAGCTCTATGCATCATGGCTTTGCGAATCAGATTGCCGGGGGGCACACTGAAGGTGAAGACCTACCGCGAACTGCGTGATCGCGAGCGGGATCGCAGGGTGCCTGTGCTGAAACTGGGATCGCTCTATTTCGTCTGGTCCTCGGCCAAGCATCATTCGCACAGGCACAGTCCGCGGCCCTGACATTTTCTGCCGGGCGAAAACCGCTTGCACACTTTTCCTGAATTGCTCCGGAGCGGCCCCTTCGCAGGCAGCGCAATCTGGATCAGCTTGCCTCGCGCATCGCCTCGGCCGCCTGCAGGTCCACCGACACCAGTTGGCTGACGCCCTGCTCGGCCATGGTCACGCCGAACAGCCGGTTCATGCGCGCCATGGTGATGGGATTGTGTGTGATGATGACGAAACGCGTCTCGGTGGTGGCCGCCATCTCGTCCATGAGATTGCAGAAGCGCTCGACATTGTGATCGTCGAGCGGCGCGTCGACTTCGTCGAGCACGCAGATCGGCGCCGGGTTGGTCAGGAACACCGCGAAGATCAGCGACATCGCCGTCAACGCCTGCTCGCCGCCGGACAGCAGCGTCATGGTCTGCGGCTTCTTGCCGGGCGGGCGGGCAAGAATTTCGAGGCCAGCCTCGAGCGGATCGTCGGATTCGATCAGCTGCAATTCCGCCGTGCCGCCGCCGAACAGATGCGAGAACAGCCGCTGGAAATGGCCGTTGACGACCTCGAAGGCGGCCAGCAACCGCTCGCGGCCTTCGCGGTTGAGGCTCTGGATCGCCTGCCTGAGCTTGCGGATCGCCTCGATGATGTCCTCGCGCTCGGAGACGATCGCCTCCAGCCGGTCGGATAGCTCCTTCTGCTCCTCCTCGGCGCGCAGATTGACGGCGCCGAGCCGTTCGCGCTCGATCTTCAGCCTGTCGAGTTGACGCTCGATCTCGGCCATCTCAGGCATCGGGCTGTCGGCCTCCAGACCGGTGTGGCGGATGACCAGATGCGGCGGCGAGTTCAGCGTTTCCTGGATGCGCGCCTCGACCTCCAGCCGGCGCTCGTCGGCCGCGGTCAGCCGCTCTTCGGCGCGAACGCGGGTCTCGCGCGCCTCGGCCAGGAACTGGATGGCGCCGGTGGCGGCCTTGTCCAGTTCGGATTGCCGGTTCTCCGCTTCCTGCAGACGGTCGGCTGCCGCCTTGCGCAAGCTCTCGGCCTCGGTGAGCTGCGACAGCAAGGCACGCCGCTTGGCGTCGATTTCATCGGGAGCATCGGCCAACCGCTCGCGTTCGGCCTCGGCCTCGGCTCTGCGTTCGCCGAGCGATGCGATCTGCGTCGAGGCGTTTTCGGCCCGCTCCAGCCAATTGCTGCGCTCGGCGCCAATGGCATCGAGCCGGCGCGCGCGCGCCTCGGCTTCGCGCCGCAGCCCCTCATGCACCGCGCGCGCATCGGCAAGCGCGGCGCGGTCGCGGGCGACATTGGCCGAGGACTGTTCGAGCTGCAATTGCAGATCGCCAAGATCGGGCGCGTCCTGCAGCAGCATTTCCGCCTCGGCGAAGGCGGCCGAAATCTCCTCATGGCTGTCGACGATGCGGGCGCGTGCCTCATCGAGTGCGGCGCGCCGGCTCTGCAATTCGCCGCCGGCCCTTTCGGCCTCGGCCAGCGCATTGCGGGCAGCGTCCAGCCGATGCTGAGCGTCACGACCGGCCTGGCGCGTGTTGCGCTCGGCCTCGCTTGCCAGGCGGAGCGCCTGTTCAGCCTCTCCCAGCGCATCCTCGGCCTGGCGCAGGACGAGCGTCGCTTGTATCGCCTCGGCATCGAGCTCAGCCAGCCGGTTCTTCTGCGCCAGCCGTTGTGCTGCGGCGGTCGGCGCATCGGCGCTTGCGGTAAAGCCATCCCAGCGCCAGAGCGCGCCTTCACGGCTGACCAGCCGCTGGCCGGGAGCAAGCAGCGACTGCAACCGGCGGCCATTGCTGGCCTCGACAATACCGATCTGCGCCAGGCGGCGGGCGAGCTGTGCCGGTGCGTGGACCACGCTGGCCAGGCTTTTGACGCCTTCCGGCAGAGCCGCGTCGCCGGGCTGGATCGCGCTTTCGCCCCAATGCACCGGCGCGCTGCGGTCGAGCGGCACGTCCAGGTCTTCGC
>NZ_RZTB01000013.1:11575-51720 GCF_003997735.1 Mesorhizobium sp. M7A.F.Ca.MR.148.00.0.0
GCTGATCTGCTCCAGCACGGCCGGGAAAAGATCGCCACTGGCGGCATTCAGGATTTTTGCCAGCGTGCGCGCTTCGGTTTCGATCCGCGCCAGCTCGGCCCTGGCATCCTGAAGCGGTGGCCGGGCAGAACTTTCCGTGGCGCGGGCATCGATGACAGACTGCTCGGTCTCGGACACGGCAGCCTCGGCCTCCTCCAGCAGCGCCATGGCCTGTTCGACCAGCACCCGCTTCTCGGCCGGATCGGGCAGGCCAGCGACCTTGGAGAGTATCTCAGACAATTCCCGGTCAACATCGGCAAGCTGACGGGCGAAGCGGTCGCGGCGCTCGGCGGTGTCGCGCAGCGTCCGTTCGATCTGGTTGCGCGAGGCGGCTGCCTCGGCCCGCTCGGCGGTCAGCGCGGCGAGCTTGGCTTCACTTTGCGAAAGCGTCGACGCCGCCTGTTCGAACGCCGCACGGGTGGTGGCTTCGCGTTCGGCGGCGCCGGCATTTTCCGAATTGAGTGCTGCCTCTTCGGTGCGAAGGCGCTCGAGAATGTCCGCATTGTCGCGGACCATGCGCTCTTCACGTGCGATATCGCCGTCGAGCTGCTGTAGCCGGCGCTCGAGTTCGCTCTGACGGGCGCGGATGCGGCCGGCTTCCTCCTCGATTTGCGACTTGGCGATCGACAGGCGCTGGAAGGCAGCAGCGGCGGCGGCTTCCGCGTCGCGCAAATCCGGCAATCGGTGAGCACCGATACCTTGCTCCCTGGCGGCGGCCATCTGGGCCGCGGCGCGGTCGCCGACAAGGGCTGTCGCAACCGCCAGCGCCGAACGCGCCTCGCCTTCCTGGGTCTTGGCCAGTGTCCAGCGCAGATGCAAGAGCGTCGCTTCGGCCTTGCGGATATCGGCCGACAGGTTCTTGAAGCGGGAGGCCTGGCGCGCCTGGCGCTTCAGGCTTTCGATCTGGCTTTCCAGCTCGCCGACGACGTCGTCCAGTCGTTCGAGGTTCTGCTCGGCCGCCTTCAGCCGCAGTTCTGCCTCGTGGCGGCGGGTGTGCAGGCCGGAAATGCCTGCTGCCTCTTCGAGCAGCGCGCGGCGTGCCTGCGGCTTGGCCTGGATCAGTTCGCCGATGCGGCCCTGACCGACCATCGACGGCGAACGCGCGCCGGTCGACTGGTCTGCGAACAGAAGCTGCACGTCCTTGGCCCGCGCCTCCTTGCCGTTGATACGGTAAAGCGAGCCGGCCTCACGCTCGATGCGGCGCGACACCTGCAATTCGTCGGCATCGTTGAAGGCAGCGGGCGCCGAGCGGTCACTGTTGTCGAGGAAAAGTGTGACTTCGGCGGTGTTGCGTGCCGGGCGCGTGCCCGAGCCGGAAAAGATGACGTCGTCCATGCCGGACGCGCGCATGTTCTTGTAGGAGCTTTCGCCCATCACCCAGCGCAGCGCCTCGACAAGGTTCGACTTGCCGCAGCCGTTCGGCCCGACAATGCCGGTCAGTCCGCGTTCGATGACGAACTCGCCGGGCTCGACGAAGGACTTGAAACCGAGGAGGCGAAGGCGCGAAAACTTCATTCGCGCCGCCCACTAAGCGGATTACCGTGGTTTTGCGATGAGAATTCGCGGCACGACAGGAAGCCGCGCACGCCGAAGCGCCGCCGCTTCAGGGCTGCCTGGACGTCAGAGCAGAGGGTCGATGATGGCCGACATTTCCTCAATCGACATCGCCCCCTTGTAGGTCTTACCGTTGATGAAGAAGGTCGGTGTCGAGTCGACCTTGAATTCATTGGCGCCACGCTTCTGGACCGATCTCACATCGTCCAGAAGTTTCTGGTCCGTCAAGCAGGCCTCGAAGGACTCCTGTGTAAAACCGGCGAGCTTCGAGATTTGCAGCAGTGCATCCTTGGTGTTCTGAACGCCAGCCCAGTTCGCCTGCTGCCTGAACAGGACGTCGACCATAGGGTAGTAGTTGTCCTTGGCGCAGCGCGCCAGCATAAAACCGGCTTCGGCACTCGGATCGAACGGGAATTCGCGCAGGATGTAGCGCGCCTTTCCGGTGTCGATGTACTTGGTCTTCAGGTCCGGAAAGGTGGTCTCGGCGAAATGCGCGCAGTGCGGGCAGGTCATCGAGGCGTATTCGACGATGGTGACCTTGGCGTCGTCCTTGCCAAGCTGTTTGTCGGGCAGCGCACCCGGCTTCATCAATTCCGCCATGTCCACGGTGCCCTGGGCTTCCGGCGCGGTGGCGGCGGCCGGCGTGGCCGGCGTCGCGGGGGCGGCCGGGGCCGCAGGCTTCACATCCGCGGCCTTCGCCTCCTCGCCAGAGTCGCTGCAGGCGGCGAGCAGGGCCACCGCCGGAATGGCGGCCAGCGAAGACAGGACGTTTCTGCGAGACAAGCTTTGGCCAAACGGGGGACGGTTCATACGAATCACCTGACAAGGGTTGGATTTTGCAATGCAAAGACACGAAAAGGCGAGAGTTGGCGCGAATTAAGGCATCTCGATCCCCAATCCAATCGCGAAACCTGACAAGGGCGATCACGAATGCGAGATATTGACGACGAATCCATGACTTTCTTCAAGACGCCTATGACTTTCTCTCCCCGATAATGGTCGCGCCAAGTTTCTCCAACGAGGCGCGCAGTTCATCATTATCGACCAGGCCGACAGTTCCCGACAATTTCGTCTTCTCAGCCGCCGTCAGCGGCCTCAGGGCCGGTTTGCGCCTTCCTTTGTCGGTTGTCACCGGCTTCTGCAGGATCCTGATGCGATTGATGGCGGTGAAGCCGAGGAAGGCATTGACCCGGTTGATGATCTCGCCCGTCTCGTGCTGCAGATGAAGTGCCGCCATGCCTTCGCAGGCAATGACCAGCACGGCCGGCTCGAACGGATCGTCCTCATGCATACGGCGCGGCCACTGGATTTTTTCGGGGCGCGAATGGCTGGCCAGCCGCGGGCCGGCGATCTCGTCCCATGACTGGACGAGGCCGATCGAAATGCCAGCCCGTTTGCGCAGCACCGGATCGAGGATCCTGGTCGCGAGATCGCTGACCGGGACGGGATTGCCGTAGGGCGTTCTGCCTGCCATGTACGTCCTCCAGCCAAGACCCCAGCAGATACCGGCCAGGCCGATACAGATCAATGGCACCAGCAGACCAGACCCGCAAGACCGTATCCTGGGATAGTGGCAAAGCCACATCCGGGGATAGCAGCAGAGCTGCATCCGGGCATATCGCGTCCCGCCTGCTAGGCTGGTACGACGTGCATCACCGTGAATTGCCGTGGCGCATCACGCCTCGTGAGCATGCGCGCGGCGTGCGGCCTGATCCCTACCGTATCTGGCTCTCCGAGATCATGCTGCAGCAGACCACCGTCGAAGCGGTGAAGGCCTATTTCCGGATTTTCGTCGAGAAATGGCCCGATGTCGGGGCGCTGGCTGCGGCGTCGGCGGAGGATGTGATGAAGGCCTGGGCCGGGCTCGGCTATTACTCCCGCGCCCGCAATCTCAAGGCCTGTGCCGATCTTGTGGCCGCGCGTGGCGGCCGGTTTCCCGACACGGAAACGGCTTTGAGAGAACTGCCAGGCATCGGCGCCTATACGTCGGCGGCCATCACGGCGATTGCCTTCGACCGTCCCGCCGCCGTTGTCGACGGCAATGTCGAACGCGTCATCTCCCGGCTGTTTTCGATCGCAACCCCGCTGAGCGAAGCCAAGCCCGAAATCCGTGCCCATGTCGAGCGCATGGTGCCCGGGACAAGGCCTGGCGACTTCGCCCAGGCGATGATGGATCTCGGCGCCACCATCTGCACGCCACGCCGGCCGCGCTGCATGCTGTGCCCGTTGCGCGAAGACTGCAGCGCGGTCGTTTCAGGCGATCCCGAGCACTTCCCGGTGCGCCTGCCCAAGGCCGACAAGCCGCAGCGGCACGGCGCGGCCTTTGTCGCCGTGCGGGCCGACGGCGCCATCCTTCTGCGCAAACGGGCGGAGAAGGGTTTGCTCGGCGGCATGACCGAGGTGCCGACGACGGGCTGGACCGCGCGGATCGATGGGGCGACCACCGAAGCGGCCGCGCCCTTTCCCGGCGACTGGCGGTATGCGGGTCGCATTGCGCATGTCTTCACGCATTTCGCTCTCCAACTCGAAGTCTTTCACGCTCACATCAAAGGTGATGCGCCAGACGGGCATTTCTGGTCGCTCGCTCACGAGATTTCCGGCGAGGCGCTGCCGACTGTCATGAAAAAGGCAATCGAGGCTGCGATACCCGGCGCGACGAAAAAGCCGTCGCTACACAGTGCAAAGAGGCCCCATGACTGAAATACGCCACATCGTTTTCGACATCGGCAGAGTGCTGATCCACTACGATCCCAACATTCCGTTCAGCCGCCTCATTCCGGATGCCGAAGAGAGAAAGTGGTTTTTCGACAATGTCTGCACGCATGATTGGAACATCGAGCAGGATCGCGGCCGGACCTGGGAAGAGGCTGAGGCGCTGCTGATCGCGGACCATCCCGATCACGCGGAAAACATCCGCGGGTTCCGCCGCCACTGGCACGAGATGGTTCCACATGCCTATGACGACAGTGTCGCCATCATGCTCGGCCTGATCGAGAGCGGCCACGACGTGACCATGCTGACCAACTTCGCCAGCGACACGCTGGCCGAGGCCCGCGAGCGCTTCGATTTCCTCAATCGTCCACGCGGCGTCACCATCTCGGGCGAGATCGGCATGATCAAGCCCGATCGCGGTATCTACGATCACCACGTCGCCGCGTTCGACCTCGAACCGTCAGCCACACTGTTCATCGACGACAGCCAGAAGAATGTCGACGGCGCCAAGGCGGCCGGCTGGCAGTCGGTGCTGTTCACCGATGCAGAGACGCTTCAAGCAGACCTCGAACGTCTCGGAATCAAGGCTTGATTTGAATCACTTCGCGCGATCCGTTGAGCCTTTGAATCAACGGCATTCGAAGCAATTGGCAGGGGTTCAGGCCCCTGCCCGCTCCATGCCGAGCCGCGCGATGCGGCGAAGCTCGTCGATCGGGGTCAGGCCACCGCTGCGCTCATAATGCCAGAAGGTCCAGCCGTTGCAGGCATCCAGCCCCTGCACTTCGGCGCCGATCTTGTGGATCGAACCGGCGCTGTCGCCGATCGCCACCGTACCGTCGGCGCGCACCTTGGCGGCCCAGCGCTTCTTGGCGTCGTAGAGCGTCGCACCCGGCATCATCAGGCCGGTGTCGATCAGGCTGACGAAAGCAACGCGCGGTTCGGCCCGCTTGCCGGTCAGCACGGTGAGATCGGCGCCATCCAGTGGCCGCACCGCGTCGATGCGCTCGTTGGCGGCGTCGATATAGGCCTGCTCGCGTTCGATGCCGACGAAATGGCGGCCGAGACGCTTGGCCACCGCGCCCGTGGTGCCGGAGCCGAAAAAGGGATCGAGCACGATGTCGCCAGGTTTGGTCGAGGCCATCATGATGCGGGCAAGCAGCGCTTCCGGCTTCTGCGTCGGGTGCAGCTTGTCGCCGTTGTCGTTCTTCAGCCGCTCGCCGCCGGTGCAGATCGGAAACAGCCAGTCGGAGCGCATCTGGATATCGTCGTTGGACGCCTTCATGGCTTCGTAGTTGAAGGTGTAACCCTTGCCCTTCTGGTCGCGCGTGGCCCAGATCATCGTCTCATGCGCGTTCTGGAAACGGCGGCCACGGAAATTCGGCATCGGGTTGGTCTTGCGCCAGACCACGTCGTTGAGGATCCAGAAGCCGAGATCCTGCATCTTGGCGCCGACACGGAAGATGTTGTGATAGGAGCCGATGACCCAGATGGTGCCGTTGGGTTTCAGCACCCGGCGCGCCGCCAGCAGCCAGGCCCGCGTGAAAGCGTCATAGGCCTCGAAACTCTCGAACTGGTCCCATTCGTCGTCGACGGCGTCGACCTTCGACTGGTCGGGGCGGTGCAGGTCGCCGTCGAGCTGCAGATTGTAGGGCGGATCGGCGAAGATGACGTCGATCGATTTTTCGGGCAGCCGGTCGAGCGCGGCGACGCAGTCGCCCTTGAGGATCGTGTCCAGCCATTCGGATTGCTGGGGAGCGTGGGATAGCTCGTCGAGAAGACGCACGGCAGACATTCTGACACCCAGGGCACGCGTTACTGTTTACTCCTGGTTATGGTTACCGATCAGCGTAAATATTCCGTGAAGGCCAAGGGACGGGTGGGGCGAATTTGCGAAGGCGGCCCTGTTGGTGTATGCCGCGCCGCCTGAGCCTTCCGAGGCCACTTCGCCCTCCCATTGTCCGGATCACCATGCCCCAGCCAGACCTTGTCATCTTCGATTGCGACGGCGTGCTCGTCGATTCCGAGATCATCGCCGCCCGTGTCGACGCCGAGCTTTTGACCTTGGCAGGATACGAGATATCGGCTGAGGAGATTTCGGAGAGCTATGCCGGCCTGACCTTCAAGGACATCATGCTGCGGGTCGAGGAAAAGTCCCGCATTCCCTTCCAGGCCTCTCTGATCGACAGGGAGGAACAATTGGTCGACCGCAAACTGCGCAGCGACGTCCGCGCCATCGATGGCGCGCGCGAGGCCGTTGCCGCGGTAACCGTGCCGCGCTGCGTCTGCTCGAATTCACGCTCCGAGCGGATCGAATTCATGCTGGAGAAGGTGCATCTTTTGCCGTTTTTCGCCGACCGGATTTTTTCGGCGATGGAAACACCGACCGGGAAAACGAAACCGGCGCCGGACGTGTTCCTGTTCGCGGCGGAGAAACTCAACGCCAACCCGGCAAACACTTTCGTCATCGAGGATTCCGTGCACGGCGTCCACGGCGCAAGGGCGGCGGGCATGCGGGTGATCGGCTTCACCGGAGCCGCCCACAGCTATCCCGGCCATGCCGACGCGCTCACCGAGGCCGGCGCCGAAACGGTGATCCGCCGCTGGGCGGAGTTGAAAAGCGTGATCGCGGCGCTGTCGGAGTGGTCGGACGCCTGAGAAGCGTGCGCCGCGACGCACGCCTCATGCAACTGCCGAGACCTAGTTCGTCGCGGCAGCCCTCTTGCGGCGGGTCTTCTTCGGCTTGTCGGCCGTTGCCTGATGCGCGGTTTCGTCATAGCCGGCAAAGGCCTGATAATCCTGCGCCGTCGGCTCGGGCACGACGACATTGGAATCGGTGAAGACGAACTGCGTGGCGACCGAAGGATCGGTGACCTGGACCTGATACTGGTGGAGCTGCGAATAGAGGACCTCGGTGCCATGCATCACAGCCGTTCGGATCGGCATGGTGATCGTGCCTGGAGAAAACTTCGGTCCGGGGACAATCTTGCCGGCGACCGCGATCTTCATCGTCAGCTGGCCGTTGGCACGGCTGCAGTCGCGTGTCACGTCGCTGACCGACGCCTGGTAGATGATGTTGGCCGATTCGTCGGGCGGAGTTGCAGCAGCGGCGTCGGCCTCGGCCTGGGCCGCGGCATCCTGCGCGGCGTCGCCGGTCTTTTTGATCCTGGGCTTGGGCTTCTGAGCTTCCCTGGAATAGGTGTTGAAGAAGGCCGTACCGTCGCGCACCGTCACCCGGGGGCAATAGGCCTGCAACTGGCTGGCCAGTATCTTGGGATCCTGGGGCGGCGGTGGCGCCGTCGGGTCCTCCTTCTTGCCTATGCCGAGGTTCAGGATGCGATTGTCGCCCGATTGGCAGCCGGCGGCGGCAAGCATAAAGCCGGTGAGCGCCAGACCCGCCAAAAAGCGACCACTGAATGTACGAAACGCCATGAAACTGCACTTCCCTCTCGCAAAGCTGGTGACGTATATCAACCGCGCGGCAAAAATGCGACTGAGCCAGCGCAGAAATTAACCACCTTGCGGTGGATGGAAAAGCCAAGCAGTAACGGAATTGTGACATGCACTATGTGAGTACCCGCGGGGAAGCCCCCGTTCTCGGATTTTCCGACGCCGTGCTGGCCGGGCTGGCGCGCGACGGCGGGCTCTACGTGCCGCGCGAGTGGCCACAGTTTTCCGCCGCCGAGATCCGCGCCATGCGCGGCCTTGCCTATCCCGACCTTGCGATCCGCGTGCTGTCGCCGTTCCTTGGCGACGAAATCCCGGCCTCCGTTTTCGAGCGGCTGGTGCGCGAAGCCTATGCCACCTTCCGCCACGAGGCCGTCTGCCCGCTGGTGCAGACCGGCCCCAACACCTTCATCCTGGAACTTTTCCACGGGCCGACGCTCGCCTTCAAGGACGTGGCAATGCAGCTTCTGGCCCGGCTGATGGACCATGTGCTTGCCGAACGCGACCAGCACGCCACCATCGTCGGCGCCACCTCGGGCGATACCGGCGGGGCGGCCATCGATGCCTTTGCCGGTCGCAGCCGGACCGACATCTTCATCCTTTTCCCGCACGGCCGCGTCTCGCCGGTGCAGCAGCGGCAGATGACGACGTCGACGGCTGCAAACGTCCATGCGTTGGCGATCGAAGGCAATTTCGACGATTGCCAGGGCCTGCTCAAGGACATGTTCAACGATCACGGCTTTCGCGACCGGGTTGCGCTTTCGGGCGTCAATTCGATCAATTGGGCCCGCATCATGGCCCAGATCGTCTATTATTTCTCCTCGGCGCTGTCGCTCGGCGCACCGGACAGGCCGGTCTCCTTCACCGTGCCGACCGGCAATTTCGGCGATATCTTCGCCGGCTACGCTGCCAAGAAGATGGGACTGCCGATCGAGCGGCTGGTCATCGCCACCAATGACAACGACATTCTGGCGCGCACCTTTTCGACCGGCGAATACCGCACCAAGGGCGTCTTTGCGACCACGTCGCCGTCGATGGATATCCAGGTGTCGTCCAATTTCGAACGCCTGCTGTTCGAGGCCTCCGGCCGTGACGCCGCGACCGTGCGGCGCTACATGGACGGTCTGAAGCAGTCCGGCGCTTTCACCATCGAACCCCAGCAAATCGCCGGGATGCGGTCGGAATTCGACGCCGGCCGGGCTGATATGGACGAGGTCGCCGCCACCATCCGCTCGACGCTCGCGGGCAGCAACTATCTGCTCGATCCGCACACCGCGGCAGCTGTGCATGTCGCTGCGGGCAAGGCGTCAGGCGCCGTGCCGATGGTGGTGCTGGGTACTGCGCACCCGGCAAAATTCCCGGCCGCCGTCGAAGCCGCCAGCGGCGTGTCGCCCGCACTGCCCGCATGGCTAGGTGGGTTGATGACATCGGAGGAAAAATACACGGTACTTCCCTCCGACCTGAAAATGGTGGAAGATTATGTCGGCCGCCGCGCGCGGGCGGCGCGTTAAGGAGTACTAGCCATATGGGTGTTGAGGTAAGCCGTCTGTCGAACGGCCTGACAGTCGCCACCGAAACCCTTCAAAGCATCGAATCGGTTGCCCTTGGTGCCTGGGTCAAGTCGGGTGCCCGCAATGAACGTGAGGACGAGCATGGCATGGCCCATCTGCTCGAGCACATGGCGTTCAAGGGCACGAAAAGGCGGAGCGCCTTCGAAATCGCCTCGGAGATCGAGGACGTCGGCGGCGAGATCAACGCCGCCACCAGCGTCGAAACCACTTCCTACTATGCCAGGGTGCTCTCCGACGACGTGCCGCTGGCCGTCGACATTCTTGCCGACATCCTGCAGGAGTCCGAATTCGACCCGCAGGAACTCGAGCGCGAACAGCATGTGATCCTGCAGGAGATCGGCGCCGCGCACGACACCCCCGACGATATCGTCTTCGACCGCTTCACGGAAACCGCCTATCGCCATCAGACGATTGGACGCTCCATTCTCGGCACGCCCGAAACGGTCAAATCCTTCACCTCCAAGCAACTCCACGACTTCATCGAGCGGCAATATGGCGCCGAGCGCATGGTGATTGTCGCCGCCGGCGACATCAAGCATGACAATTTCGTGCGCGAGGTCGAAAAGCAGCTCGGCGGCTTCCGCAGCAAGGCCGACAGCACCATCCCGCAATATGCGCAATATGTCGGCGGCGACTTCCGTGAGGACCGCGACCTGATGGACGCGCAGATCGTGCTGGGGTTCGAAGGCCGGGCCTATCATGTGCGCGACTTCTATGCCTCGCAGGTGCTCTCGATGATCCTCGGCGGCGGCATGTCGTCGCGCCTGTTCCAGGAGGTCCGCGAGAAGCGCGGCCTGTGTTATTCGGTCTATGCCTTCCATTGGGGATTTTCCGACACCGGCGTCTTCGGCGTCCATGCCGCGACCGGCCAGAGCGACATCGCCGAACTGGTGCCTGTCATCATCGACGAACTGCAGAAGGCCGGCGAGAAAATCCTGCAGGAAGAACTCGACCGGGCGCGCGCCCAATATCGCGCCGGACTGATCATGTCAGCCGAAAGCCCGGCCAGCCGCGCTTCGCAGATCGCACGGCAACTGCTTCTGTTCGGCCGGCCGATCGCCAAGGAGGAACTGATGGAACGGCTGTCGGCGCTGACGATCGAGCGGCTGACCGACCTGTCGTCGCGATTGTTCTCGACCAAGCCGACGCTTACCGCTGTCGGGCCTGTGGGTACGCTGGCGCCATACGAGGCGATCCTCGAATCGCGCGCAGGCACGCAGACCACGGCCCGTAAGCTCGCCGTCTAAGCCCCTCGAAGCGTCGTGTTCGCGCTCCCTTTCTTTCGCCGCGACCTGCCGGCGCTGAAAGGCGACCGCGTCACGCTGCGCGTGCCGTTCACCAACGACTACCGCGAGTGGGCGGTGGTGCGCGGCGAAAGCCGCGCCTTCCTCGAACCCTGGGAGCCACGCTGGACTCCCGATGAACTCGACCGCAACGCATGGCGGCTGCGCATCAGCCGCTACCGCGAAGATTATGCGCAAGGAACCGCAATCGCCTTCTTCATCTTCGAGAAGAGCAGCGGCAAGCTTGCTGGCGGCATCACGCTCGGCAACATACGCCATGGCGTCTCGCAAAGCGGCCATGTCGGCTACTGGATCGGCGAGCGCTTCGGCGGCCGCGGCCTGATGACCGACGCGGTCAAGGTGGTGGCCCGCTTCGCCTTCGATACGCTGAGGTTGCACCGGATCGAAGCGGCCTGTATTCCCGACAATATCAGGTCGATCCGCGTGCTTGAAAAAGCCGGATTTCGGCGCGAAGGACTGCTGCGATCCTATCTCAGGATCAACGGCATCTGGCAGGACCACTACCTCTACGCCCGGATCGCGGACGATCCGCCGGGCGTTGGAACGAAGGACTGATTTTTGACGAATTTCCTGCGAAACGGGTCGCTGTTCGCCTTTGTCCTCGCGACACTCCTGACGCTGTGGGCGGCATCGTCGGCCTTCGCCGTGGAGCCGATCAAGATCGCCCGCGACGACGTCGCGCTCGACCTTTCCGGCGCCGTCGAGATCTACCGGAACCAGGGTGAGAATTTCCAGGTGTCGACCGCGCCGGGTCCGGACGGTATCGTGCGGCGCATCGAGGTCGAGGCCAATGATGCACGTTCGACCGGCGACTGGGCGGTGTTCGCGCTCGCCAACACCACCGACCAGCAACTCGACCGGCTGATCGTCGCACCGCATTTCCGCCTGGTGAATTCCGGCATCTTCTGGCCGGATCTCGGCTCGACCCGCATCGCCGCCATCACGCCCAGCGAAGGCTTCGCGCTCGACCGCCAGACCAGCCCCGATGCCGACGTTTTCCGGGTGACGCTGAACCCCGGCACGGTGATCACCTTCATCGCCGAACTGGCCTCGCCGAAGCTGCCGCAGGTCTACCTCTGGGATCCGGAATCCTACAAGGACTCGGTCAATTCCTACACGCTGTTTCGCGGCATCGTCATCGGTATCGCAGGCTTGCTGGCGCTGTTCCTCACCATTCTTTTCGTGGTCAAGGGGACCTCGATGTTCCCCGCGACCGCCGCCCTTGCCTGGGCGGTACTGGCCTATATCTGTGTCGATTTCGGCTTCCTCAACAAGGTCATCGAAATCTCGCCCGGCAATGAGCAGATGTGGCGGGCGGGAACGGAGGTGGCGCTGGCTGGAACCTTCGTGGTGTTCCTGTTCGCCTATCTCAACCTCAACCGATGGCACGGCCATTTCAGTTACGGCGCACTGGTCTGGATTCTCGGGCTGGTGCTGATCGCCGGGGTCGCGATCGTCGATCCGGCGGTTGCCGCCGGCATCGCCAGGCTGTCCTTCGCCGCAACCGCACTGACCGGGCTTGGCCTGATCATCTTCCTCGGCATACGCGGCTACGACCGTGCCATCATGCTGGTGCCCAGTTGGGTCATGGTGCTGTTGTGGCTATGCGGATCGTGGATGGCGATCACCGGCATGCTCGACAACGACATTGCCCAGCCGGCCCTGGGCGGCGGGCTGATCCTGATCATCCTTCTGATCGGCTTCACAGTGATGCAGCATGCTTTTGCCGGCGGCGCGCTGCATCAGGGCCTGTTCTCCGACCTCGAGCGGCAGGCGCTGGCGGTGGCCGGATCGGGCGACACGGTATGGGATTGGGATGTGCTGCGCGACCGCGTCGTCACCAAGCCCGATGTCAGCATCCAGCTCGGCCTGGCACCGAACAGCCTTGGCGGCGCGGCCCGCAACTGGCTGCCGGTGCTGCATGCCGACGACCGCGACACGTTCCGCACGACGCTCGACGTGGTGCTCGAGCACCGGCGCGGCCGGGTGTCGCAGAATTTCCGCCTGCGCGGCGCCGACGGCCACTATCACTGGTTTTCACTGCGCGCACGCCCGGTCATCGGCTCGGACGGCGAAGTCATCCGTTGCGTCGGCACCATGGTCGACGTGACCGAGCAGAAAAAGTCCGAGGAAAGGCTGCTGCACGACGCCGTGCACGACAATCTGACCGGCCTGCCGAACCGTGAACTTTTGATGAACCGGCTGGAAGCGATCATCTCGATCGCGCGCACCGAAGAGAAGGTGCGGCCGACCGTCTTCGTCATCGACATCGACCGTTTCAAGCAGGTCAATGACGGGCTCGGCATCTCGGCCGGCGATACCATCCTCTTGACCATCGCGCGCCGCCTGCACCGGTTGCTTAAGCCGAAAGATTCGCTGTCACGCTTTGCCGGCGACCAGTTCGCTTTGATGCTGCTGTCCGAACAAGACCCGGCCCGCATCGCTGCGGTCGCTGATGCCATAAAGCATGCCATCAACAACCCGATCACCTTCGCCAAGCGCGAGATCGTGCTGACCGCGTCGATCGGACTGATCACCTGGAATTCGCCGCAGATGTCGGCGGAGGACATGGTCAAGGATGCCGAGCTTGCCATGCATCAGGCCAAGCGCTTCGGCGGCGACAGGATCGAGCCGTTCCGTCCGGCCTTCCGCACTGTCGGCACCGACAGGCTGCAGTTCGAATCCGACCTGCGCCGCGCCATCGAACGGCGCGAATTCACGCTTGCCTACCAGCCGATCGTGCGGCTCGAGGACGGCAGTGTCGCCGGCTTCGAGGCGCTGCTGCGCTGGGACCACCCGCGCCGCGGCATGATCCCGCCGGCGGATTTCATCCCGGTCGCCGAAAGCTGCGGGCTTATCGTGCAGCTCGGCCTGTTTGCCATGCAGCAGGCGGCGGAAGACCTCGCCAGCTGGCAAAAGCAGATCGGCGACGCGCCGCTGTCGGTCTCGGTCAATTTGTCCAGCCGCCAGTTGATCCGCCGCGACCTGGTCAGTGACGTCCGCTCGGTTATCGCTCGGGCCAATCTGAAGCCGCGCTGCTTCCGGCTGGAGCTCACCGAATCGCTTGTGATGGACAATCCCGAGCAGACCGCCCATGTGCTGACCAAGCTGAAGCAGCTCGGCATCGGCCTGTCGCTGGACGATTTCGGCACCGGCTACTCCTCACTGGCCTACCTGACGCGTTTCCCCTTCGACACCATCAAGATCGACAAGAGCTTCGTCGACGACAACACGCCCAAGCGCGCGGTGCTGCTGAAATCGATGGTCAACATGGCGCATGAGCTCGGTCTATCCGTCGTCGCCGAGGGCATTTCGGACGAAAGCGATGCGCTGGAACTGCGTCAGATGGGCTGCGAATATGTGCAGAGCTTCATGTTCGGCGCCCCGATGCCGGGCGACCAAGTGCTGAAGACGCTGAAAGAGCAGTATCCGCTGACGCAAGCGTGAGAGCCCGTTTGGAAACTCTACTCTGGCGGCCATCTGACGGCGTTTTCTGCGCTTCCGGTGCACGGACCCGAATGTCCGCTGCGCTCCGGTTCTCGAAAACACCACCATATGACTCTCCAGAGCGAGTTTCGAAACGGGCTCCGCGATGAGGCTGATGGGGTTTAGGCGTGCCCGGCCGCCAGGCTGAGATGCGCAAGGTCGATACCGATCGAGGCGAGGATCCGGTCGTATTTGCGCTCGATATCGGTGTCGAACAGAAGCTCGGCATTGGCCGGACAGGTCAGCCAGCCATTTTCGGCGATCTCGGTCTCCAGCTGGCCGGCGCCCCAGCCGGAATAGCCGAGCGCCATCAGCGCATGACGAGGCCCGCGGCCGGACGATATGGCGCGCAATATGTCGACGGTCGCCGTCAGGCAGATGTCGTCGGAAACGGTCAGCGACGATTCCACCCGATAGTCTCCCGAATGCAGGACGAAGCCCCGGCTGCGGTCCACGGGTCCGCCATTGCGCACGACGAAATCGCGGGCCTGAGCCGGCAAGCGGATCGCCTCCTGCTCGTTCATGATGCCCAGTTGCACGAGCAGATCCGGAAACAGCATCTGCTGCGTCTGGTTGATGATCAGGCCCATGGCGCCTTCATCGGAATGTGCGCAGACATAGATGACCGAGCGCGTGAAACGGTCGTCCTTCATGCCGGGCATGGCAATCAGGAACTGATCGTCGAGAAAGCCGCGACTGGCGACCGTCTTCTTGTGGCGCAACAAGTCCATGAAGGGAGCGTAACGCGTTTCCAAAGCGCCGAAAAGATGCGCCGTGCTGGATTCGACCAAAGCCTGTGGCGGCGGCTCGAACATTCTTCTCCCTCGAAGTCACGCAAATATGATACCGGCAAGGCCATGAAATCATTGCGCGGCCACGAACGGACGATCAAATCACCGCCATGCGAAGCTTGAAAATCCTGCTGCTCGGCGCCGCCATCGGATCGGCAACCGCTCTTCCCGCCGCCGCCTCCTCATCGGCGTGGTACAACAGCGAAGGCGGCAAGGTCCGGCTGGTGACATCAGGCAAAGCCGACGACACCGGCCGCATCCAGGGCGTTCTCGACATAGCGCTCAAGCCCGGCTGGAAGACATATTGGCGCGATCCGGGCGACGCGGGCGTGCCGCCGCAACTCGACATTTCAGCCAGCACCAACATCGCCGACGCAGCGCTATCGTTTCCGGCGCCGCAGCGCCATGACGACGGCTATGGCAAATGGGCAGGCTACAACTATCCGGTTTCTCTGCCGGTGACATTCACGCTGGCGGCGCCGAACCAGCCGGCGTTGATCGATGCCGACATCTTTCTCGGCATCTGCGAAACGATCTGCATTCCGGTGCAGACGCGGCTGACCGTCGACCCCGCCTCCGATCCGGACAATGCCGAGGACGCAGCGCTGGTGAAGGCGAGTTTCGCGGCGCTACCAGCGCCCGCGAGGTCCGATTTCGGCATCGCTGTGCTGCCGGGCGACCACGAGACGCTGATTGTCGAGGCGAGCTTTCCCGGCGATCCGGAGGCGGCGGATTTCTTCGTGGCCGGCGAGCGGGACTACATGTTCGGTACCCCTGCCCGCAGCGAAAAAGACGGCAAGCTGATTTTCACCGTGCCGATCCTCGATCGCCCCTCGACGACGCCGACCGATGGCGGGCTTCACTATACGCTGACGAGTTCGGCGGGCGCGGTCGAAGGGGTTCTGCCTTTCCCTTGATCCAGCCCACCCCAACGGTTGCAGGAAGCCGTTGGGTTCGCTAGGCAAAGACACGTCCTTCCCCATTTTCCCAAGCGAGGAATCCATGACCATTTCCGTTGGCGACAAGCTGCCTGACGTGACCTTCAAGACGATGACCGCCGATGGCGCCAAGCCGATCACCGGGGCCGAGATCTTCCTGGGCAAGAAGGTCGTGCTGTTTGGGATTCCCGGCGCCTTCACACCGACCTGCAGCAACAACCATTTGCCGGGTTATCTCGAGAACCACGATGCCATCCTGGCGCGCGGCGTCGACACCATCGCCGTCGTTTCGGTCAATGACGTCCATGTCATGGGCGCCTGGGCGCACTTCACCGGCGGTGAGGGCAAGATCATGTTCCTCGCCGACGGCAGTGGCGATTTCGCCAAGGCGGTAGGCCTCGACAATGACCTTTCCGCCAGCGGCATGGGGCTGCGTTCGAAGCGGTTTTCGATGATCGTCCACGACGGCAAGGTCACCGCGCTCAATGTCGAGACCAAGCCTGGTGTCGACGAGTCCGGCGCGGCTCATATTCTGGGACAGCTCTGAACTTCAGCGCGGCGTCGGGTGTGGAACGACGATCGCGCTTGTAGCCCAGGGCTTGCGTTTGGGGGGATTCTAGCGATGTTTGACATGTTCTGGCGCGCTATCGCGATCGGCATCGGCGCCACCGTGCTGATGGATCTCTGGGCCATCTTCCTGCACAAGGCGTTCGGCCAGCCACGGCCGAACTGGGGGCCGGTCGGGCGTTGGGTGTGGCATCTCCGTGACAAGGTCTTCCACGACGATATCGGCGGTGCCGCACCGTACGTGCATGAAAAGGCGCTGGGTTGGGCCTTCCACTATTTTGTCGGCATTGTCTACGGCATCATCCTGGTGGTGCTGGCCGGAGCAGGCTGGCTTGCCGCGCCGACATTCCTGCCGGCCTTCATCCTCGGCATCGTCACCGTCGGCGCCGGCTGGTTCCTGCTGGCACCCGGCATGGGCGCCGGTTGGGCGGCCTCGAAGCGGCCCAACCCGATGCAGATCCGGGCGCTGAACCTGGTGTCGCACACCGTGTTCGCACTTGGGCTTTGGGGCACGGCGCTGCTGATCCGATAAGGGTCTACAACTGCGCTGGCCAGTCGATCGGCAGCCAGCAGTAGATAACGCGGTGCGCGCCGATATCGTAGTAGTTGCCACCCCCGCCGGCTGATCCGCTTCTTCGTACCTGAGAGCCGCGCCGCTCCGGAAATCAATAGCTCTGGGTAGAGCGCCGCACTTTCGCGATTGCCGGTTGTTTGGCCGGCGCAGCAGGCTTTGCCGCTGCTGCAGGCTTGAACGGACCTTTCTTGAACGGCGCCATGCCTTCGCGCGCAAGCTCGTCGGCGCGCTCGTTCTCGACATGACCGTCATGGCCCTTGACCCAGTTCCAGGTGACCTTGTGGCGCTTGTTGGCCTCGTCGAGCGCCTGCCAGAGTTCACCGTTCTTCACCGGCTTCTTGTCGGCGGTCTTCCAGCCGTTCTTCTTCCAGCCGTGGATCCACTTGGAAATGCCGTCCATGACATATTTGCTGTCGGTGTGAAGGTCGACCGTGCACGGCTCCTTCAGCGCGTTCAGCGCCGAAATGGCGGCCAACAGTTCCATGCGGTTGTTGGTCGTCTCGGCTTCGCCGCCGGAAAGCTCCTTGGTGGTGCCGTTGAAGCGCAGGATCGCGCCCCAGCCGCCAGGGCCGGGATTGCCCGAACAGGCGCCGTCGGTGAAGATCTCAACCAGTTTGCTCATGATACCCCATATCAGGCCAATCCATATTCCGAAGGAGATTTGATCGCCCGGTGGAACCGCATCCTTCTGATGTATTCGGTCGGATCGCGCTTCATCACCAGCCCGCCATCGGGGACGGTCAGCCAGTCGTACAGCCGGGTCAGCATGAAGCGCAACGCCGAACCGCGCGCCAGCACCGGCAGCGCAGCTTGTTCCTGGTCGCTCAGGGGCCGGACGCTCTGGTAGCCGGCGAGCAGCGCCTTGCCCTTGGTGAGGTTGAAGGAAAAATCCTTCTCGAAGCACCAGGCGTTGAGACAGGTGGCGACATCATAGGCGTAGAGGTCGTCGCAGGCGAAATAGAAATCGATCAGGCCGGACAGTTTTTCGCCGAGGAAGAAGACGTTGTCCGGGAAAAGATCGGCGTGGATGATGCCTTTGGGAAGGTCCTTCGGCCAGTTGCGCTCGAAATCGGCAAAGTCGGCATCGACCTCGGCCGCTAGGCCCGGCTCGACCTCGTCTGCGCGATCGCGCGCTGCATCCCAGAGCTTGCGCCAGCCGTCGATGGCCAGGGCATTCGGACGCGTCATCGAAAAATCGGCACCGGCCAGATGCAACTGCGCCAATGCCTTGCCGACCTCGGCACAATGCGTTGCTGTGGGCCGCCGCAACGAAAGCCCTTCCAGGAAGGTGATGATGACCGCCGGCCGGCCGGCGAGCGTGCCGATGACGCTGCCGTCATGCGCGGTCACCGGCAGCGGGCAGGACACGCCCTTGTTGGCGAGATGGCCCATCAGCCCGAGGAAAAACGGCAGATCCGCCTTCTCGACGCGCTTCTCATAGAGCGTCAGGATGTAGGAGCCGCTGGAGGTGTGCAGCAGAAAGTTCGAGTTCTCGGTGCCTTCGGCGATGCCCTTGTAGGACAGGAGATCGCCGACCGGATAGTGCTTCAGGAATGCGCCGAGTTCGCCTTCCGCAACGTCGGTGTAGACCGCCATGTGCCTTACGCGGCTCCATTGACGAAGGCCATGTCGGCCCGCGTCAGTTCGACATCGCGCAGGACCCGCATGACTGGAAAATCCTCGGTTTCCGTGGCCGTGATGGCAAGATCGATCGTGACATCGAAGCGTTGCCGGAACGCGTCGATGATCTCGTCGACGATGATTTCGGGCGCCGACGCGCCGGCCGACAGGCCAAGCGTCGAGATGTTGCCGATGTCATTCCACGGAATCTCGGCGGCGCGCTGCACGAGAAGCGACATGGTGGCGCCTGCACGCTCCGCGACTTCGACAAGTCGTCGCGAATTGGAGGAATTCGGCGCGCCGACGATCAGATAGAGATCGGCGCCAGGCGCGGTGTCCTTGACGGCTTCCTGGCGGTTGGTGGTGGCATAGCAGATCGATTCCGCCGCTGGTGCCTGCAGCGCCGGAAAGCGATCCTGCAAGGCGCGAATGATGCCGGCGGTGTCCTCGACAGACAATGTGGTCTGGGTAACGAAGCCGAGCGCCTGCGGATCGGCGGGCGAGAGCTTTGCGGCATCGGCTTCGGTTTCGATCAGCGTCACCGCTCCGTCCGGCAGTTGGCCCATGGTGCCGATCACTTCGGGATGACCGGCGTGACCAATCAACAGCACATGGCGGCCGAGCCGCTGATGGCGCATCGCCTGCTTGTGGACCTTCGACACCAGCGGGCAGGTGGCATCGAGATAGAAGAGATTGCGCGCCTTCGCATCCGCCGGCACCGATTTCGGCACGCCATGCGCCGAGAACACGACGGGCGACTGCCGATGTTCGGCCGGTATCTCGGAGAGTTCCTCGATGAAGACGGCGCCAAGGCTTTGCAGCCCCTCGACGACGTAGCGGTTGTGCACGATCTCATGGCGGACATAGACCGGCGCGCCATATTTCTTCAGCGCCAGCACGACGATCTGGATGGCACGGTCGACACCGGCGCAGAAACCGCGCGGCTGGCAGAGCCGGATCGTCAGAGGTGGTTTGGTGGTTGTCTGAAGCATTAAATCCGGGCCGGTTAATCATAGCCGAAATGAAGTGCGCACCCCTGCCCTGTCAAGGGCATCGGTTGAAAGGGGGCATCAGCCGCGTTCATTCGTCTTTCGCGGAACGGCGAAGCCGCAGGATGAGCACGGCTGCGAGCGCCGCGGCAAGCCCGTACCAAGTCATCGCATATTGGAGATGGCTGTTCGGGAGATCGATGATGGTGACGCCGCCAACCGGCAAGCCGCCTGGGTTTGGCGTCTTGTCTGCGTCGATGAAGATCGGCACCAGCGCGGCGCCCGCCGGCAGACCGGCGCTTGCAGCCATCACGTCGCGGTCCTTCCAGTAGAAGATGTTCTTCGCCACGTCGTTGTCGGGTAGCATCATCGACGGCTTGCCCGGCAGCGGGTTGCGGGCCAGCCCCGTGACCGTCACTCTGCCAGCCACCTGTCCCTTGGCGCGCTTGGCGGCATCCTTCAGATCGTAAGGCACGAAGCCGCGATTGATCAGGACGAAGCGGCCGTCGTCGAGCGCCAGCGGCGTGTAGACATTGAAGCCGGCATCACCTTCCCAGGTCGCGTAGAAATGGCGTTCGCCTTGATGCAGGAACGTGCCGGTGACGGTGACAGGCGTATAATCGACATCCCCGGTGGCGGCGAACTCTTTCTCGACCGCAACCAACGGCAAGGGCGCCGAATGGGTGCGCTGGTCGATGGTCTGCAGAAGGCCTTCCTTCCAATACAGGCGCTGCACCTGCCAAGTGCCGAGCACCAGCAGGGCCAGGAACAGCACAAGGCCAAGGCCGAGCAGCAATGCCGAACGCGGCCGCGAACGACCGTCAGTTCTAAGGGAAGCCTCGCTCATTCGCGGCGATCCAGCCGGCCCTCGGCCGCTTGGTTGCGGTATTGCAGCGTCAGCAGCACGCCCTTGATCAGCCGCAGCGCCGTCAAGCACAGCACAACAGCCAGCGGAATCCAGACCAGCAGATGCAGCCAGAGCGGCGGGCTGAGCGCGACTTCTACCCAGAGCGCCAGGCCGACGATGATAAAGCCGATGATCAGGATCACGAACACCGCCGGCCCGTCGCCGGCATCAGCGTAGGAATAATCGAGGCCGCAATTGACGCATCGCTTGCCGACGGTGAGGAAGCCGGAAAATAGCCGCCCCTCGCCGCAGCGCGGGCAACGGCCATGCAGGCCGGCCGAGATCGGATCGATCGGCGGCCAGATCGCCCTATCTTCACTCTTGGAAGAGTCGTCGCTCATTGCTTACCGCTCGATTTCAGATCGACCGGCAACCAGTTCATCTTGCCACTCATTGCCTACCGCTCGATCTCGATCGGTGTGCCATCGGCCACCATCGCCCAGATTTCGTCCATATCGGAGTCCGTAACCGCAATGCAGCCGTCGGTCCAGTCGACCAATTGAAGCAGCCAGCCCCACCAGCCATAACCGTTTGGCTGGCCGTGGATCATGATCATGCCGCCCGCGTCGACATTGCGCGCCCTGGCGGCCGCCAGATCGTCGGTGTCGGGGTACGAAATATGGATCGATCTGTGCGCGATGCTGTTCGGGTTGCGCCAGTCGAGGACATAGTTCCCCTCGGGCGTGCGTTGATCGCCCTCCTGGTGCTTATGCCCGACAGGATCGCCGCCGAGTGCGATGCCGTAGCTGCGCAGGATCTTGCCGTCGCCGATGAGTTCCAGCCGGCGTTCGGCTTTGTGGACACGCACCAGATCCACCTTCTCGCCGGCAAAGGCCGGGAGTGCCGCGATCATCAATGCGCAAATGGCCCGGAAAATTGTCAGCCGCATTGGCTATCGATCAGCGATCATTGCGCCAAAAAGAAGAAGGCGGCCACGTTGCCGCGGCCGCCCCTCCCCAAACGGAAATTCCTCAGGCCAGGATCAGTGGCCCTCGATCACCGCGCCGACCGATCCCCAGACGTAGATCGAGGCGAACAGGAACAGCCAGACCACGTCGACGAAGTGCCAGTACCAGGCGGCCGCCTCGAAGCCGAAATGTTGCTTGGGGGTGAAATCACCCTTCATCGCCCGGATCAGGCAGACCAACAGGAAGATGGTGCCGATGATGACGTGGAAACCGTGGAAGCCGGTCGCCATGAAGAAGGTGGCGCCATAGATGGAATCCTTGAAGGCGAACGGAGCATGCATGTACTCGTACGCCTGCACCATGGTGAACAGCATGCCGAGGCCAACGGTCAGCACCAGGCCGTTGATCAGGCCTTTGCGATCGCCATGGATGAGCGAATGGTGCGCCCAGGTCACCGTGGTGCCGGACAGCAGCAGGATGACGGTGTTGTAGAGCGGCAAATGGAAGGGATCTAGAACTTCCATGCCCTTCGGCGGCCAGACACCGCCGGTAAACGCGGTGCGGGCATATTGCTGGACTTCGCTCGGAAACAGGCTGGCATCGAAATAGGCCCAGAACCAGGCAACGAAGAACATCACCTCCGAGGCGATGAACATGATCATGCCGTAGCGCAGATGCAGCGACACGACACGCGTGTGATGGCCCTCATGCGCTTCCTTGATCGTGTCCGACCACCAGGCGAACATGGTGTAGAGGATGATCACGAGACCGATGAAGAACAGCCATGGATTGGCGATGTTGAAGCCGAAGATCGGGAACGAGCCGCCCTTCAGGTATTCCATCAAGCAGACGCCGCCAAAGGCGGCGACAAGTGCGCCTACCGATCCCAGGAAAGGCCACGGGCTCGGGTCGACGAGATGATAGTCATGCTGTGGTTTTGCGTGCGCGTCTGCCATATCAACCCCCGAGATTTGCTTCGGTATTCGAAATTGTCTTGCTATTGCCCTTGGCCGGCTCCGAGGAGGCGACCGGCTTGGCCTTCTCGACCGGGAACATCGTATAGGACAGCGTGATCGTCTTCACGTCCTTCAGTTCCGGCACATTGACGATGTCGGGGTCCACGTAGAACAGGACCGGCATGTCCAGTGTCTCGCCGGGCTTCAGCGTCGTGTCGGTGAAGCAGAAGCACTCGACCTTGTTGAAATAGGGACCTGCCAGTTCAGGCTGCACGTTGAAGGTGGCGCGGCCGGTCACGGCACGATCGAACTTGTTGGTCGCCTGATAGTGCGCCTGCACGGTCTCGCCGATCTTCATCGTCATCGAGCGCTGGACCGGCTGGAACTCCCACGGCACGCCAGCGATGTTGGCATCGAAGCGGACGGTGATCTCGCGATCGAGCACGCGGCCGGCATACTGCTTCTCGGCACGTTGCGTCGTGCCGCCATAGCCGGTCGCCTGGCAAAACATCTTATAGAGCGGGACCGCGGCATAGGCCATGCCGATCATGCCGGTGAAAAAGGCGAGGCAGACAGCCGCGACGATGACGTTGCCGTTCTTGCCAGCCGCTTTTTTGGAGGTCTCGACGCTCATCACATCGTGCCCAGATTGTGGCCGAACTTCACGATCGTCGCGATGTAGAAAATGACCACCAGCAGCGCCAGCGCCACACCGATGGCGATAGAACGGCTGCGCTGCGCCTTCTTCTGACGCTCGGTCAACGTGACGGTCTCGAGCTTTTCCTCGATCATGGTCATGCTCCACCCATGGCAAGCGCGCGTTCGACAACGCTGTCGGCCAGATAGGCAGCGAAGATGGCGAAGAGATAAAGCAGCGAATAGGCGAACAGGGCCTTGGCCGGTTTCATGACGCGGTCATCGTCGGCCATGCCAAGCACTTTCCACGCGTACCAGACAAAACCGACTCCCAGAAGCAGGGCGGCCACGCCATAGAACGGCGTGGTGTAGCCAAGCAGCCACGGCAGCACGCCGACCGGGGCCAGCACCAGCGCATAGGCGAAGATCTGGCGGCGGGTCGAAGCGTGGCCGGCGACGTTGGGCATCATCGGAATGCCGGCCTTGGCATAGTCCTCGGACTTGAACAGCGCCAGCGCCCAGAAATGCGGCGGCGTCCACAGGAAGATGATCAGGAACAAGACAATGCTTTCGAGGCTGACTGTCCCGGTCACCGCGGCCCAGCCGATCACAGGCGGAATGGCACCGGCGGCCCCGCCGATGACGATGTTCTGCGGCGTCCAGCGCTTCAGCCACATCGTGTAGACGACGGCGTAGAAAAAGATGGTGAAGGCGAGCAGCGTCGCCGCCAGCCAGTTGACCAGCACGCCGAGCGTCATTACCGACAGCACCGACAGCACCAGCCCGAAGGTCAGGGCTTCGTGCGGCTGGATGCGACCGGCGGGGACCGGGCGGTTGGCGGTCCTGGTCATCACGGCATCGATGTCGGCATCGTACCACATGTTGAGCGCGCCGGAGGCACCAGCACCTATTGCAATAGCCAGGATGGCGATCACCGCCAGCAGAGGGTTGATGGTCACGGGTGCGGCGACAAGGCCGACAAAGGCGGTGAACACCACCAGCGACATGACGCGCGGCTTCAGCAGCGCGAAGAAATCGCCCGCCGTCGCTTCCGACATGCGAAAGCCCGCTTCGTCAATCAATGGGTCGTCGACAAGGGCCATGCGTACTTAAGTCCATCATCCGTTGGCCAAAACCGCCGGCGGACCGGCGGTTTCGTATTCGAGCGGGCAGCCGCCTTACTTGATTTTCGGCAGCTGTTCCCACTGGTGGAAGGGCGGCGGCGAAGGCAGCTGCCATTCGAGCGTCGTTGCGCCCTCGCCCCATGGGTTGGCGCCGGCGATCCGCTTCTTCTGGAAGGCCTCGAACACACCATAGAGGAAGATCAGAACGCCGATGGCCGAGATATACGAGCCGATGGACGACACATAATTCCAGCCGGCGAACGCATCGGGGTAGTCGATGGTGCGGCGCGGCATGCCGGCGAGACCGAGGAAGTGCTGCGGGAAGAAGATCAGGTTCACGCCGACGAAGGTGACCCAGAAATGGGTGTTGGCGATGACGGGCGAATACATGTAGCCGGTCATCTTCGGGAACCAGTAGTACCAGCCGGCGAAGATGGCGAACACCGCGCCCAGTGACAGCACGTAGTGGAAGTGGGCAATGACGAAATAGGTGTCATGCAGCGAGCGGTCGAGGCCGGCATTGGCCAGCTGGACGCCGGTGACGCCGCCGATGGTGAACAGGAAGATGAAGCCCAGCGCCCACAGCATCGGCGTCTTGAACGAAATCGACCCGCCCCACATCGTCGCGATCCAGGAGAAGATCTTCACGCCTGTCGGCACCGCGATGACCATGGTGGCGAAGACGAAATAGCGCTGCGTGTCGAGCGACAGGCCGGTCGTGTACATGTGGTGCGCCCACACGATGAAGCCGACGGCGCCGATCGCCACCATGGCATAGGCCATGCCGAGATAGCCGAACACCGGCTTCCTCGAGAAGGTCGAGATGACGTGACTGATGATGCCGAAGCCCGGCAGGATCAGGATGTACACTTCAGGGTGACCGAAGAACCAGAACAGGTGCTGGAAGAGGATCGGGTCGCCGCCGCCGTCGGGCGCAAAGAAGGTGGTGCCGAAATTGCGGTCGGTAAGCAGCATGGTGATGCCACCAGCAAGGACCGGCAACGACAGCAGGAGCAGGAAGGCGGTGATCAGCACCGACCACGCAAACAGCGGCATCTTGTGCAGCGTCATGCCAGGCGCGCGCATGTTGAAGATGGTGGTGATGAAGTTGATGGCGCCGAGGATCGACGACGCACCGGCGATGTGGATCGACAGGATCGCCAGATCCATGGCCGGCCCGGGCTGGCCCGAGGTCGACAGCGGCGGATAGAGCGTCCAGCCGCCACCGACGCCAAAGGCGCCCGGCGCGCTCGGCACGAACATCGAGGTGAGCAGCAGGATGAAGGCCGGCGGCAACAGCCAGAAGGAGATGTTGTTCATGCGCGGGAACGCCATGTCGGGCGCGCCGATCATGATCGGAACCATCCAGTTGGCGAAACCGCCGATCAGCGCCGGCATGACCATGAAGAAGATCATGATCAGGGCGTGCGCGGTGGCGAAGGCATTATACATGCTCTTGCCGCCGTCGATCGCGGCGTCACCGTTCATGCCATAGACCATCTGCGCCAGGCCGCTGAAGATCTGGATGCCAGGCTCCTGCAGCTCCATGCGGATGGCGACCGACAAGGCACCGCCGATGATGCCGGCCATGATCGCGAAGATCAGGTAGAGCGTTCCGATGTCCTTGTGATTGGTCGAATAAACCCAGCGGACCCAGCCGTGATAAGGCTTGTGGTCGTGCCCGTCGTGAGCTGCAGCGTCTGCCATGTTCCGCTCCGTTCCCTAAATCTTGCTAACCCGCGGCATCAGTTGCCGGCGGCCGCTACCTTGTTCTGGCCGTCGACCTCGGCCATCAGCGTCTTGTTGGCGCCGGGCAGATCGGTCTTGGCTGCCGCCAGCCAGGTCTTGAACTGCGCATCGGAGACGACGCGGATGGCGATCGGCATGAAGGCATGGTCCTTGCCGCAGAGCTGCGAGCACTGGCCGTAAAAAATACCTTCCTTCTCCGCCTTGAACCAGGTCTCGTTGGTGCGGCCCGGAATGGCATCGATCTTGATGCCGAACGACGGCATGGCAAAGGAGTGGATCACGTCGGTCGCGGTAACGAGCACGCGGGTCATGGTGTTGACCGGCACCACCAGTTCATTGTCGACCGCGAGCAGGCGCGGATAAACCTTGCGGTCCTCCTTGCCGGCGGCGGCGCGGTCGGTGTCCTGAAGGATCGCGGAATTGAAGGAGAGCGTGTTTTCGGTCTGGTACTCGTAGTCCCAGTTCCACTGGTTACCGGTCGCCTTGACGGTCAGCTTCGCTTCTTCCGGCGGCGTGTATTGCGCGGTCAGCAGCTGGAACGATGGAATTGCCAAGCAAAGCAGGATGACGACCGGACCGACAGTCCAGATCACCTCGATCAGCGTGTTGTGGCTGGTCTTGGACGGAACCGGGTTCGCGCTCGCACGGAATCTGACGATGCAATAGGCGAGGAGAAGCAGCACCAGGATGGTGATCGGAACGATGAACCACATCGTGTAGTTCCCGAACCACTCGATCTGCCGCATCATGTCGGTCGCCGGCGCCTGGAAGGTTGTCTCCCAGTTCTTGGGCTGGTCGGCATGGGCGGATGCGCCAGCGAAAAACGTGACAGCGGCACAAGCACTTAGAAACTTGGCACTTGCTAGAACCTTGGCGTTTGCCAGGAAATTTCTCATCGCCCTCATCGTCTCCCAGTTCCTCGCTGCGGTACCCACGAGAATAACGAACAATGCCGGGACGGGAATCCCGACAGTTTCAAGCTGGTTCAAACCATACTCTTTTTCCCTCCGCAAGAAAGGAGCGGACGAAACCGTGCGGCATTTTTGCGCGCAAGCCCGGATATGCCTTTGGAGGCAGCCGCGGCAGCACCGAATCGCCTACAGTGAGCCCGCAGCAGCATTCCCGCGGGCCGCAGGTGCCGAACGTCGCAATTCGGGCGAAATTGGCAGGGAAAAGCGCCCAATTGGCTTTTTCGGGGCAGACCTGGTGCGGTCTCGTCCTTTACTTGGCTTTGGCGCGGCTTAAAGTGCCGTGATTCGCAATGGAGCCGTCATGAATTACTGGCTTTCGAGAAACTCTCGGTTTTCGAGAAACTGGGCGAAGGTCATCTTTCTCGCCGCCCTGTCTGGCATTGGCCTGTCCGCGATCGTGCTGTCCGGCACGGCCAACGCCGCGCAGCCGAGCGGCACCGTGCGTTCGACACATGGCGCATGGTCGATCATCTGCGACACGCCGGCCGGTGCCACCTCGGAACAATGCGTGATGATGCAGAACGTCGTCGCCGAGGACCGTCCGGAGATGGGACTGTCGGTCGTGGTGCTGCGCACCGCCGACAACAAGGCGGAGATCCTGCGCGTGCTGGCGCCGCTCGGCGTGCTTTTGCCCAACGGGCTCGGCCTCAATGTCGACGGCAAGGATATCGGCCGCGCCTATTTCGTGCGCTGCTTCCAGGACGGCTGCTATGCCGAGGTGATCCTCGAAAAGCCGCTTCTCGACACGCTGAAGACCGGCACGTCGGCCACCTTCATCGTTTTCCAGACCCCGGAAGAAGGCATCGGCATCCCGGTTGACCTCAAGGGCTTTGCCGACGGCTTCGCCGCCCTCCCCTGAAAGCCCGGCGACATCACCGGCTTCAACCAGAAGTGACTTCGACGGGCTGCTGGCAAACCGCTTTTGTCGTTACAATGCGGCAGAGCGATTGTCTCGGCGTGCCTTCGCGCCTACATCGTGGCAAAGACCCATTCCTCCTGTGAACGGATGCGCCATGAACAGCCTGATCGGCCAATTCGACATTTCAGACGATCGCATCAAGCAGATCGTCGCCGATACCATCAACGGCGCCGATGACGGCGAGCTGTTCCTCGAATACAGCGAGAGCGAAGCGCTGATGTTCGACAATGGCCGCCTGAAGACCGCCAACTTCAACACCGACCAAGGGTTTGGTTTGCGTGCGGTTGCCGGCGAAGCCAGCGGCTATGCCCATTCCAGTGACCTGTCCGAGGCCTCGCTGCTGCGAGCGGCCGATGCCGTTTCAACCGTCAAGGGCGGTTATTCCGGCACGCTTGCCGCGGCACCTGCCCGCACCAACCGCCATCTCTATGGCGAAGAGAACCCGATCCCCTCGCCTTCCTTCGAGGCCAAGGCAAAGCTCTTGCAGGAAATCGACGCCTGGCTGCGCGCCGAGGATCCGCGCGTGCGTCAGGTTTCGGCATCGCTCGCCGCATCCTGGCAGCATGTCGAGATCGTGCGCGCCGATGGCCAAATGGTGCGCGATATCCGCCCGCTGGTCCGCATCAACGTCTCCGTTGTGGTCGGCGATGGCGACCGCCAGGAGAGCGGCTCCTACGGCATGGGTGGCCGCAAGGCGTTTGGCGAATTCCTGGTCGAGGACAGCTGGAAGCACGCCGCCAAGGAGGCGCTCAGGCAAGCTCTGGTCAATCTCGAGGCCATACCGGCCCCGGCCGGCACTTTCGACATCGTCTTGTCCAGCGGCTGGCCGGGCGTCATGCTGCACGAGGCCGTCGGCCATGGGTTGGAAGGCGATTTCAACCGCAAGAAGACCTCGGCCTTCGCCGGCCTGCTCGGCCAGCAGGTCGCCGCCAAGGGGGTGACCGTCGTCGACGACGGCACCATGCCCGAGCGGCGCGGCTCGCTGACCGTCGACGATGAAGGCACACCTTCGGCCCGCAATGTGCTGATCGAGGATGGCAAGCTGGTCGGCTACATGCAGGATCGCCAGAATGCCCGGCTGATGGGCATGAAGGCGACCGGCAACGGCCGCCGCGAAGGCTATGCCCACCAGCCGATGCCGCGCATGACCAACACCTATATGACATCTGGCGACATGGAGCCGGACGAAATCATCGCCTCGGTCAAGAACGGCATCTATGCCGTCTCCTTCGGCGGCGGCCAGGTCGATATCACCTCGGGCAAATTCGTGTTCGGCTGCACCGAGGCCTACATGATCGAGAACGGCAAGGTGACGCAGCCGATCAAGGGCGCGATGCTGATCGGCAACGGTCCGGACGCCATGCACCGCGTCTCGATGATCGGCAACGACATGAAACTCGACACCGGCATCGGCATGTGCGGCAAGGCCGGACAGGGCGTGCCCGTCGGCGTCGGCCAGCCGCATCTGCGCATGAACCAGATGACGGTGGGCGGCACCAGGGTTTGATAAGAACAGTCGACGAGCTTACTCGCCCATCTGAGTTGCCCTAAAGCCAGGATGCCGGCGATTTCGGCAGACGACGGTCGGGGTCGACGACCTCCAGGCGCGGTGCGCCATCCTCGTTCCAGCGCCAGAGCGCAACGCACGTGCCGCCGGGCGACATGAAGGACGGATAGATCACGCCGTTCACCCCATCGGCAAGCAGGCGATCCCGCAGCTTGTGGGTCTCGGGCACAAGGCCCTGATCCAGCATGTCTCGCCATTCGCATTGGTGAATGCCCGCCGTCATGGCCAATTCGCTCAGCATTGCGGCATCGGTCAGATCGGCCAAGCGCGCGCCCGAGAGCTCAAGTTGGGCAATTAACGCCGGATGCTGGACAAAGCCCTGATTGTACTCCGCCCAGGCGGTGGACAATTCGCGCGCCGCATAGATCGTTGAAGCGCCAATTGGATTCCAGCGACCGCCGAAGTGGGCAGCGCCCTCGCCCGAAAGCGGCAGATGCGCCCAACGCGGTACGAAGGCCCGCCACAAGGTCAGGCTGATCTCAGGCATACACGCCGGAGCGGACGGCCTCCAGATAGGCAAGCACCTTGTCCGTCTTGCCCTCGCGAACCAGGTCGTAGGCGGTCTTTCCCGCCCAGCCGGGGATCGGCTGGTGCTTAAACCAGATCGCCGCACGTTGCTCGCCGCCGGCCATTTCACCGGCCATCGACAGGATGCGGACGATCGGGCTGAGGGCGGCGTCGACCTTGCGCGCGCCGGCCTTGGCGGCAAGCGTGTTGCGCGCGACCCCGATCAGGCCGGCCAATTCGGTCAGGTTGACACCAAGCTGTTCCGCGACACGCCTTGCCGAAAGGTAAGGCGACCGTTCCTCGCCAAAGCGTGACGCCGGAACTTCGAGGGCTGCGGAGTTCATGACGATTACCTAGCATAGTTTGATGCGTACGATATCAAAATAAGCCCAATTCACGCGCAACTCAAGCACAAGCGACCTACCGCCTCCGCTTCGGCTTCTCCAGCAACGCCACGGCCTCAACATGCGGCGACCACAGGAACTGGTCGATCGGCGTCACGCTTTTCAGGATGTAGCCGCCGTCGATGAGGATGCGCAAATCTCGCGCGAGCGTCACCGGATTGCAGGACACCGCGGCGACGTACGGCACATCCGAGCGGGCGATCTGCTTCGACTGATCCTCGGCGCCGGCGCGCGGCGGATCGAACACCACACCGTCGAAGGCATTCAATTCCTTGAACGTCAACGGCCGCCGGAACAGGTCGCGGCGTTCACCCGTCACCCGCTTCAAGCCAGTGGCGAAACGCGATCCACGGTCGAGGGCCGAAAGGGCTGCCGCATCGCCCTCCACCGCATGAACTTCCGACTTCGCGGCCAGACGCAGAGCAAAGCTGCCGCAGCCGGCGAAAAGATCCGCCACCTTCTTGGCACGCTTCAGATGTCCGCCGACGATATCGGCCATCGCCTGTTCGGCGGCCTCGGTTGCCTGCAGGAACGCGCCCGGGGGCAAGGCGACAGCGACGCTGCCGAACATGACAACCGGCTTTTTCGGCTCGATGATGATCTCGTCATCGATGGACAGCCTGGCAAAGCCCTGCGCCATGACGAAATTGGCAGCGATGCGGCGCTGATGCTCCCCCAGCTTGCCGGATTCGTGAACCGCGACATCGAGACCCGAACCGGTCACGGTGACCGCCAGCCGGAACGATTTGGTGGTTGCGCAGACCAATTCGGCGAGCGCCTTCAACCGATCGAGCGAAGCGACGATCTCAGGAAGCGAGATCGGGCATTCCGATATGGCGATGATCTCCGGCGACAGATGGCGATGGAAGCCGAGCAGCATGCCTGTATCGGTGCGCCGGGCGGCCAGCACGACACGGCGGCGCGTCTGCGGCGCGCAGGCGACCAGTTCGCCGATCTCGCAATCGATGCCTTTGCCCTTCAGGATGTGCGCCACTTTTTCGCGTTTCCACTGGCGATAGGCTCCGGCTTCGAAATGCTGGAGCGCGCAACCACCGCATTCGGTGAAATGGCGGCAGGCGGGATCGATGCGCAGCGGCGATGATTCCAGCACCGCCATCAGCATGGCGCGATCCCTTTGGCGCGCGGCGGTGACCGTTTCACCGGGCAGTGTGAAGGGAATGAACAGATCGCCTGTCTCGGTCTCGGCGACACCGTCGCCCTGAGCGCCAAGTTTCCTGATGCTGAAGCGCGCGCTCATCGGTCCTTGATCCCACCGAGCAGGAATTCGCGATTGCCGTCGCCGCCCTCGATCGGCGATAAATGCAGCCCCAGCGAGCGCCAGCCTGGCACGGAGTCCAGCCAATCCTGCAGCAGGCCGGCGACACGGGAGGCGTCGTAGGGATCTTTCAACAGACCACCCTTGCCGATCGCATCACGGCCCGCCTCGAATTGCGGCTTGACCAGAAACACGGCCTTGGCGCCAGCCTTCGCCAGACCAAGCGCCGGCGGCAGCGCCAGTTTCAGCGAGATGAAGCTGACGTCGGACACGATGAAATCCGGAATACGCCCGCTGAGATCGGCAACGGCGAGATCGCGGGCGTTCAGTCCTTCGATCACCGTCACACGCGGGTCGCCGCCGATATCAGGATGCATCTGGCCATGACCGACATCGACCGCGGTGACATGGGCCACGCCGCGCTCGAGCAACACCTGGGTGAAGCCGCCGGTCGAGGCGCCGATGTCGAGCGCTTCACAGCCGGCAGGGTCGAGGCCGAAATGATCGAGCCCACCGATCAGCTTGAGTGCCGCGCGCGACACATAGCCTTGCGCCGGATCATCGATGGCAACAAGGCATTGCGGCAAAACGCTCTGGCCGGGCTTGCGCGCAATGACGCCGTCGACGGTCACCGTGCCACGATCGACCGCGTCGCGGGCACGTGAGCGGCTGGCAAACAGCCCGCGCTGGACGAGCAGGTCGTCGAGCCGCTGGCGTGCGCTGGCTGGCAGAGGGGAATTCATCGGCCTTCATGGCGAAAGCCGATGACGATGGCAAGAGCACCGGCCGGAAGCATCTCGTCTCACGTTCCCATCATCACGCCCAGCACATTGGACCGCGGCGATGGTGAGGCGTTCCGTCACGCCGACCACCCTATGAATATCTATCGTTGCGCCGGTTGAGACGGATGACCGCCGAAGCATGAGGTCTCGTCGCCTGCCGATAAGTGCCTAAAATCTAGAAAGCCTCATGATTTCTTAACCAATTTTCATCGCATTTGCTTGAGGACTTCAATGTTATGACCGCGACGACCGGAAAAGCCGGATGAAGAGGCGGCAACCTTGGAAATGGCCAGCGATATCGTCTACAAGGTTCTTGACCGGATTTCCGGCGCCGGCCTGCTGGCGACCGGACTTCTGTTGCTGACTGCTTTGGTCAGCGCCCTGGTCGCCTACTGGCGCACGGTCGAGAAAAAGAGCTGGAAAGAGTTTTTCGAGTTCGCAGTCCCGCATGAGGTCATCACGCACCCTTCGGCGAAAGCCGACCTTTTGTTCTGGGTGACGCGGAAGGCGCTGATGCCATTCCTCATGCTGCCCGCCGGCGTCGTCTTCGTCAGCGCCGTCGGCTATGCGACGAACTGGTTGCTCTCCACGCTGCTGGCGATCCAGCCGCCCCTGATCGAAGGACCGGCAGGGCCGGTGACGGTGACGATCTTCACCATCACCATGCTGCTTGCGTACGACATCTCGTACTATCTCTACCACGTCGCCCAGCACCGCTACCCGGTGCTCTGGGAACTGCACAAGGTCCACCATTCGGCCGAGGTGATGGTCGGCATCACCAAGGATCGCGTCCACCCGCTCGACGAATTGATGAACCGGGCCTGGGACGGCGTCATTCCCGGCATCTGCTTCGGCATCTGGTCGCTGGTGTCGCTCAACCTCGTCGAGCTGACGGTCTTCGGCGTCAACGTCTACATCATACGCAACATCCTGATGATGGATTTCGTCAGGCACACGCATTTCAAGATCTCGTTTGGACCGTTGAACAATCTGATCCTGTGCCCGCACTGGCATCAGCTGCACCACAGCACCGACCCGCGCCACTACGACAAGAACTTCGGGCTGCTCTTCTCGTTCTGGGATCGGCTCTTCGGAACCCTGTGCGTTCCGAGACCCGACGAGGACTTCAAGTTCGGTTTGATCGAACGCAACGTGCGCGACTACCAGTCGCTCGCAGGCCTCTATGTCCTGCCGCTGAAGCGGATGTGGCGGCAGATCGCCAGACATTTCCGCACCGACAAGCCCGAGCCACAGCAATCGCCGCAAAGGGGGAAGCCATGAACGGACCCGCCGTGTTCCGGATGCCGCGAACGCACCGGATCGAAATTGCGACCTCGCCAGCGCGACTGGCAGAAATCGCGCCCGCCTGGGCAGCGCTCTGGCAACGCGCCGGCGGCCTCGTTTTCCAGCATCCCGACTGGATCTCGGCCTGGTGGCACACCACACCGCATCAGGACCGTCGCGGTCTCAGGATCGGCCTGGTCTGGAGCGGCGAGCGTCTCGAGGCCGTCATTGCGCTCGCGACCTTCTGGCGCTCGGGCATCCGTATGCTGGAATGGGCGGCGAAAGATCACTGCGACTATGGCGATGTCCTGGTTGCTCCCGATGCCGAGCCACAGATCCTGCCGCAACTCTGGCAACATATCCTCGACGATGGCGGCTTCGATCTTGCCTACCTCAATCGTCTGTTGCCTGATGCCCGATTCCGGACCCTGCTTGGTCCCGCCGCCCCAGGCCAGAGCAATATCTTGCAGCCAAGCCACCGCAGCGAGGTCAGCTATCGAGTTTCCGGCGCCGGGCAACGCGGCGCACAATGGTTTGAAAGCCAGTCGAAGAAAACTCGGCAAAACTATCGCCGTGGCTACAAATTCATGGAGGAAGGCGGCGCGCTGCGTTTCCGCCTGATGGATGCACAGGAAGCCCGCGAGCCGGTGCTGGAGCGCGTCGCGGCGCTGAAGCGGTTGTGGCTTGCAAAACACGGCCGCGTTTCGGACCTCTTCGACGAAGGCTCCCCCGCGCTGGCGGCACTCATATCCGTTCTGGCCAAGCTTGGATTGCTGCGCATCTTCGTGCTCGAACGCGAAGACGAGATCATCGCCATCTCGATCAATTTCGAGCAGCATGGAACGATGATGGCTTTCGTCACCACCTATGATCCGGCCTTCGAACGGGCCTCGCCGGGGATGGTCTTGATGATGGATTACATCCAGTGGTCGTTTGACCGGGGCTTGACCACGATCGATTTTCTCTGCGGCGGCGAGGATTTCAAGCGCCGCTTTGCGACGCATTCGGTGATCTTGTCGTCGGTGGTGGGTGGACGAAACCTGCGCGGACGCCTAGCCGCCCTGGCAGACCGCGCCCGCCACGCGGCGCAATCCTGGCGCCCCGAGAAATCGGCGCAGCAAGCGGAGCTGGTTGCGGCGGAGTAGCATCGCCGACGCTTTTTAGATCGCCTGCACAGCGGCAAGCGCGATGAAACGATCGGGTAATCCCGATCAAGGCTTGTTGGTCTTCAGCTCAGAATACGGTTCGCGAAACCGGGCGCTCGACGGCTGGAGACAAGCCATCCTCACGGCCGCCCGAAGCTTGCTCGCGTGCAGGCTCGATGGCAACCGCAGGCGCGGGAACAGGGGCGGGCAGAACCACCAATTGCGGCACCTGCTTGAAGGAAAAGCCGCCGCGGATGTCGCCCATCTTGGCGGCGATGATGCCCATCGCCGCCTTTTCGAGGCTGCGGTCATAGCGCGTTTCGGCTGTGGCCGGCGCGATGATAACGGCGCAAAGTGCTGCGCCGCACAGAAGCGTTTTCATTGTTGTTATCTCCCTGCCTGATCACGAACTAGCAGGGCGCCATTGAAAAACGGCCAAGAGACACGGTAAGCAAAGCGCCAAACGGCAGCGTAAACAAAGCCTTAAGATCGCTTGCCGGCAAACTGATTCAAGTCTTTGAGACTTTGATTCAGGCGCGCTGGGCGTGGACTGTGTGCCCGAGTGCCACGAACACGGTGCGCACGATGCCGGCGGCATCGAGCCCGGCATCGGCATACATCTTTTCCGGCTTGGCGTGGTCGGTGAACGCGTCGGGCAGCACCAGCGGACGCACCTTCAGGCCGCTTTCCAGCAGGCCCTCATGGGCAAGGAACTGCAGCACGTGGCTGGCGAAGCCGCCGACGGCGCCCTCCTCCACCGTCACCAGCACCTCATGCGAGCGGGCCAGCCGCCGGATCAGATCCTGGTCGAGCGGCTTGGCGAAACGGGCGTCGGCGACCGTGGTGGACAGCCCGGCAGCACCTAGCTCCTCCGCGGCGATCAGGCAATCCTGCAGCCGCGTGCCGAAGGACAGCAATGCAACCTTGGTGCCCTCCTTGACGATGCGGCCCTTGCCGATTTCGAGAACCGAGCCGCGCTCCGGCATGTCGACGCCGACGCCATTGCCGCGCGGATAGCGGAAGGCGATCGGACCCTCATCATAGCTCGCCGCGGTGCGCACCATGTGGCGCAGCTCCGCCTCGTCGGCGGCCGCCATGACGACGAAACCCGGCAGTGTCGCCAGGAAGGTGGTGTCGAAGGCGCCGCAATGGGTCGCGCCATCGGCGCCGACGAAACCGGCGCGGTCGATGGGAAACCGCACCGGCAGTTTCTGAATAGCGACGTCGTGGACCACCTGGTCATAGGCGCGCTGCAGGAAGGTGGAATAGATAGCCGTGAACGGCTTGTAGCCTTCGGTGGCAAGGCCGGCGGCGAAGGTCACCGCGTGCTGTTCGGCGATGCCGACATCGAAGGTGCGCGACGGGAACGCTTCGCCGAACAGGTCGAGACCGGTGCCGCTCGGCATAGCGGCCGTGACGGCGACGATGCGCTCGTCCTCGCGGCCCTCCTGGACCAGGCTTTCGGCGAACACCTTGGTGTAGGCCGGTGCGTTGGCTGGCGCCTTGGCCTGCGCGCCGGTGATGACGTCGAACTTGTTGACGCCGTGATATTTGTCGGCGGCGGCTTCGGCCGGCGCATAGCCCTTGCCCTTCTGAGTGACGACATGGATGAGCACCGGGCCTTCGCCATTGTCGCGGACATTTTTCAGGACCGGGATCAGGTGCTCCAGATTGTGGCCGTCTATCGGGCCGATGTGATAGAAGCCGAGTTCCTCGAACAGCGTACCGCCGGTGACGTAGCCGCGTGCATGCTCGACCGCCCTTGTGATCGCACGATCCGCGCGCTTGCCGAGATAGGACGTCAGTTTCTTGCCGAAATCGCGCAGGCCGACATAGGCCTTGCCGGAGGCCAGCCGCGCCAGATAGGCGCTCATCGCGCCGGTCGGCGGCGCGATCGACATGTCGTTGTCGTTGAGAATGACGATCAGCCGTGCATCGAGCGCACCGGCATTGTTCATCGCCTCATAGGCCATGCCGGCAGACATGGCGCCGTCGCCGATGACGGCAATGACGCTGTTGCGGCCGCCGGAGAGATCGCGGGCGGCGGCCATGCCGAGGCCCGCCGATATCGATGTCGAGGAGTGGGCGGCACCGAACGGATCGTACTCGCTTTCGGCGCGGCGGGTGAAGCCGGACAGGCCGCCTTCCTGGCGCAGCGTGCGGATACGGTCGCGGCGGCCGGTCAGGATCTTGTGCGGATAGGCCTGGTGGCCGACATCCCAGATCAGCCTGTCATCGGGGGTGTTGAAGACATAGTGCAGCGCCACTGTCAGCTCGACCACGCCAAGCCCTGCGCCCAGATGACCACCCGTGCGGGACACGGCGTCGACCAGTTCGGCGCGAAGCTCGGACGCCAATTGTGGCAGTTCGCTTTCGGCAAGCGTGCGCAGGTCGGCCGGGATGCGGACCTTGTCGAGAAGCGGCGTATGCGGCGTTGCGTTCACGGTGCTCGGGCTTTCGGTTGATGGGCGAAATAAGCCGCCGGCCGGCGAAAGTAAATGTGTGTCAGTGACGCGGATCAGGCCGTGACCTTTTGTTTCCATGCATGTCGTTTCCCCAAAACCAGGCCACCTTGGGCGACGGGCATCAGCTTTCCGGCAGCGGGATGAACTCTTCCTCGTCTCCGGGAACGATGTCGAAGCGGCCCGTCTTCCATTCCTCTTTCGCTTGTTCGATGCGCTCCTTGGACGACGAGACGAAATTCCACCAGATGTAACGCTTCGAACCAAGAGAGGCGCCGCCGAACAGCATGAAATGCGCCCCGGTCTGCGACGACACGACGATCTCGTCACCGGGACGGAACACCAGCAGCCGTTCGGCTGGGAACACATCGCCCGAAATCGAGACTTCGCCCTCCAGCGTGTAAATGGCGCGTTCTTCCGCATGGGCAGGGATTTTCACGCTGGCGCCGGGCGCCAGGCGCAGGTCGGCGTAGAGCGTCTCCGAGTCGGCCCTGACCGGAGACCGCAATCCCTGGAAATCGCCGATGATGAGGCGCCCGTTGACGCCTTCGGCATCGATCTCGGGAAGCCTGAGCGCTCCTGTGTTCTCGAAAACCGGTGCCACCTCTTCCTTGTCGTCCGGCAGCGCCAGCCATGTCTGCAGGCCGGACACCGACATCGGCGCACCACGCAGTTCCTCCGGCGTACGCTCCGAATGGACGATGCCGCGGCCGGCGGTCATCAAATTCACGTCGCCGGGCTGAATGACCATTTCGGTGCCGAGTGAATCGCGATGCCGGATCTTGCCGTCGAACAGATAGGTGACCGTCGACAGGCCGATATGCGGATGCGGACGGACGTCGAGCGCCTGGCCGGCGCGCAGGATCGCCGGGCCCATGCGGTCGAAGAAGATGAACGGCCCCACCAGCCGCCTTTTTGCCGTCGGCAGGGCACGGCGCACCTGAAAACCGCCGATGTCCTTGGCGTTCGGGACGACCATCAATTCGATCTGGTCGCTGGCAAACGCGTCGCCTGCCTCAGGGTCTTTCCCGGGGAAGAAGCTCATGGACTCTCCTTGTCGGTGGTCGAAGGCCGCCTGGCCGCATCAGGCAAAGCGGATAGCCGCCTTTGCCCGCAGCTTGGCCGCCACCTCTTCGCGATTACGCGGATGCTGATGGGTTTCCAGGGAATCGAGCAGTTCGCGCGCCGAGGCCGCGATGGCTTCGACGGCATGGTCGAAGGCGTGCTGGTTCTGCTTCGAGGGTCGCGTCGTTCCGCTCAGCTTGCGGACGAACTGAAGGGCCGCGTCGCGCACCTCGTCATTGGTTGCCGGCGGATCAAAATTGAACAGGGTCTTGATGTTTCTGCACATCGCTTCCGTATCTCCTCTTGTCCTTGAGCTGTTTCAATCGGGACGAGTTATATCCTCGATCATGATCATGTCCAAAAACCGGTGAGGCGAGCCTATGTTCGGACCGGGCCTCAATCCGCGTCGAGCGGCTCCGTTCCGACCGGCTTGCCGTCGCGCGACAGCCTGATCTTCTCGACCTTGTCCTCGGCGGCCTTCAGCAACCGGTCGCAATGCGCCTTCAGCGCCTCGCCACGCTCATAGATCCTGATCGACTGGTCGAGCGGCACGTCGCCGCGCTCCAGATCATCGACGATCTTCTCCAGCGCATCGAGTGCCTGCTCGAAGCTCATCGCCTTGACGTCTTCGTTGGTCTCATCGGCCATCATTCATCCTTTCATCAGTCGCCCGACATGGGCGGCGACCGAAAATGCCAATCCTTGCAGATCGTAGCCGCCCTCGAGCAGGCTGACGAGCCGGTTGCCGCTGTGGCGTGCCGCGCGCTGCATCAGCTGGCCGGTTGCCCAGTCGAAATCATCCTCGGTCAGATTGATCTCGGCCAGCGGATCGCGGTGGTGCGCGTCGAAACCCGCCGAAATGATGATCAGGTCAGGCGCGAAATTGTCGAGCGCGGGCAGGACGCGCGACAGCAAGGCATCGCGAAACACCTCGCTGCCGGTCTGCGGCGCCAGCGGTGCGTTGACGATGTTGCCGGCGCCCGTTTCGGTCTTCGCTCCGGTGCCGGGATAAAGCGGCATCTGGTGTGTCGAGCAATAGAGCACCGACGGATCGTCCCAGAAAATGTCCTGCGTGCCATTGCCGTGATGCACGTCCCAGTCGACGATGGCAACGCGCTCGACACCGTGTTTCTTCTGCGCATAACGCGCCGCGATCGCCGCCGTGTTGAACAGGCAGAAGCCCATGGCCGTAGTCTTTTCGGCATGATGGCCGGGCGGCCGGGCGGCGACGAAGACGTTGTCGGCGCGGCCCGAAAAGACGTCATCGACGGCGGCGTTAGCGGCGCCGATCGCGGTGATCGCCGCTTGCCAGCTCTTCGGACTGGCAGTGGTGTCGGCATCGATGCGGGCAATCCCCTCGTCGGGAATGGCGGCGCGCACGCGGGCGACGAAATCGGCGGGATGCGCGTAGAGGATGGTGGCCTCGTCGCCTTCCGGCGCCTGGATACGATCGAGCCCGGCAAAGGCTTCCTCATCGAGCACGCGCTCGATGGCACGCAAGCGGTCGGGCCGCTCGGGATGTCCGGGCGGCGTGAGATGCTCGAGGAAGATCGGATGGGTGTAGAGACGGGTGGTCATCGTCCTAATCTAGTGACCCGGATCGACAAAGGCCATGCACGGGCGGCCGATGACTGGGGAAAATCGCGACTGCGTCCATTCGCGTCGCTGCAAGCATTGGCGTCCTCAGCACTTCGGCGTAAGGTTTTTGGTACTGCCTGGTGCCCGCCGCAAGCGGGAGAATCGGGAACACGGTTGAATTCCGTGGCGTGCCCAACGCTGTGAGGGGGACCGCGCCGGTAAATGCCACTGTCGATGACGGGAAGGCACCGGACGCGGGTTGATCCCGAGCCAGAAGACCGGCCTGGCAGGCATCGTCATCCGCATGGTCAGGCGG